>DASRZR010000233.1:0-6009 GCA_035686185.1 Spirochaetia bacterium
TTTTCACCTCCAGGCGGCGGACCACACGGATCCTCGTGGCCACCCGGGTGTCCGGCGGCCCGATGACCTCCGCGCCGATGAGGGGGGAATCAAACTCGGCCGTGAGTGTGATCGTGAACGACTTGCCCGTCGGCAGCGTGAGCTGAACGGAAAGCGGGTCCGGAGGGAAGGCTCCCACCAGCAACCGGTAGGAGCGCGGCCCCTCCCGCACGGCGGGGAACGAGCTGTCGTACAGCACGAAGTCGCGGGCCGCATCGATGGACAGCGTCAACAGCCGGGGCCGGGAGGGCATTCTGATTCCGAGGGTGAGATTCAGTTGCTGCAGGAACTGCCCGCTCTCCACCGAGACGTCCAGCGGCGAGGGCACCGGGGCCAGCGGGATGGGGCGGGACTCACGGCGCACGGGGACCGGCCGCGGCTCGCCCGGCGTGGACAGGAAGACGCCCCTCAGCGGCGCCGGGCTTTCGATCCCGAGGGTGGTGGACTCCGTCCGGCCGGCGGAATCCACCATCACCGTCTGCGTGGCCACCAGCGGCTGCGGCCGGGCCACGGAAAACGGAGAGAACGTCAGGAGCCGGACCGCCAGCGCGCCTGCCGCCACCAGCAGCACTCCCGCAAGGAGGACCTCCCGCACGCCCCGCGTCATCGGGCCCCGGCCGGGAAACAGCAGCGCGAGCCGCAGCACGACGAAGATGAACGGAAGGAAGGCGCCCGCCACGATGAGGTTCCCCAGGAGGGGAGACAGCGTCAGGACGTGGGAGAGCGGCAGGGCGGGAAGCTGGAAGATCGTGACGATCCCGCGCAGGGCCCACACCGGGGCCGGCAGCGCGGCCAGCAGCTTCCACCACCGGTTGCGGGCAAGGGACGAGAGGAACAGGAACAGGAACGCCCACAGGAAATACGGTGTAAAGGATACGTCGAACACGGCCACCACGCCGATCTCCAGCAGCAGGAACAGGAGCGCCGCCGCCGAATAGAAGCTGCCGTTGCGGGGGAACGGCAGGTAGCGCAGGGGGGGATACAGCGCCGCGCACAGGAACAGCGCCACGCAGATCTTCAGACCGAGGAACGGAAGCGGCGCGTACTTCCACACCTCCGGGAAACCCCGCAGGACGGGGATGGCGGCCACCGCCCAGGTGCCGGCCACCAGGAACGCAAACGCAAGCGCGGCCAGCGGCACGATGGCGGCGCTGTTGCGCACGAGGATCCGCGTGTACTTCTTCAGGCGCCGCAGGCGTCCGAGCGCAAACAGCAGGAGCGCGGCAAGCGTCCCGCCGAACGCGGCCACGTACTGCGTCTCCCCCAGGAGCAGCGTTCGACCGGCCACCTGCACCAGGAGGTAGTGCTTGTCCCAGTCCGTCCCGGTGCCCCCGGCTCCCTCGGATAGGAAACGGTCAAGGAAAGCCGCCAGTGCCGGCAGCCTGTCGGCCGCGCCGGCTACCGGCGCCCGCTCGTCGTCCTCCAGGCCGATGGCGGGGAACCCCGCGCGGAGCCACGGCTCCACCGGCGTTCGTTCATCCGTCACGCCCAGCCGGAACGCCTGCGCCTCGTCGGCCTCCAGCCGGTAGGGCACCTGCGCGCCCTCCAGCGCGTCGATGCACTGCTTCATCATCGCGTACGGCGTGACCACGCGCCGTCCGCTGCCCCGCACGAGCACGCGGGACGGGGCCGCGGCGATGTCCAGGTACAGCACCGAGGCCGGGAAGTCGGGCGGGAAGTCGTGCAGGAACAGGGCACTGCCCATGGGGTAGGAGTCCGAGTCTCCGAACTCCGCGCCCAGGAACAGCACGACGAGGGACCGTGCCGGAGCCTGGCCCTTCAGCCGGTCCAGGAGATCAACCGCGAGGGCCACTCCCGCCGACCCGTCTACGGACGGCCCCGCGCCCGGCCGCGAATCGATGGGCACCGCAAGGATGAGCGTGTCCCGGGAGCGGCCGCGGACGTCCACGCGGAGGTTGCGGGCAAAGGAGTGCTCGAAATCCGAGTGGCTGAAATCGAACGGCTGGACGGTCCCGCCGTCACCCGTTGCCCGGGCGGCGATCCAGTCCAGGAGGGCCCCCTCGGCGGGGGAACCCTCCTGGCGGGGGTAAAACGCGGCAATGGTCGGGACAAGCGAGTCCAGGCCGGGCGAGGGCGCCGGCCGCACCGACTGGGCCTCGGCCGGCTGCCCCCGGGAACACAACAGCAGGATGAGCAGCACCGCCATGCCCATGCGCCTGCCAGAATAGGAGAAGGCGCTCGTTCGGGTCAATGACGGAAACCTTGAAAACTCCGCTTCCTTCCGTTATCATCTGCGGCAACGACATGGAAGTCCTGCCGGAAATCGTCCAGCGACGCAGCATCCGAGCCTATACTTCTCAGCCCGTGGACAAGGAACAGATCGAGCGCATCGTGGAAGCCGGCCGGCTGGCCCCGTCGGCAAAGAACCGGCAGGAATGGCGCTTCGTCTTCATCCAGAAGAAGGAAACGAGGATGAAGATCATGGACGCCGCCTTCAACCAGGACTACGTTGGTCAGGCCCCGCTCATCGTCGCGGTGTGCACGACGAACATCGACTACCGCATGCCCAATGGCCAGCCGTCCTACCCCGTGGACCTCGCGTTTGCCGCCTCCCACATGGTCCTGCAGGCGGTCCACGAGGGGCTGGGCACCTGCTGCATCACCACCTTCGATGAGCAGGAGGTACGGGAGATTCTCACCGTTCCGTTTTCCATGCGCGTGGTGCTGCTGATCCTCATCGGCCATCCGAACGAGGCCGGAGAGCCCACGCCCCGCAAGTCCGCCAAGCAGGTGACCGGCAAGGACCACTGGTGACCGGAAGCGCCGGCGGGCTATTCCGCTGCGCGCGCTCCTACGTAGTAGGTGACCAGGGCCTCGAACGCGCGCTGTTCCGACGGGTCCAGCGGCGGTTCGATCTCCGTTCCCAGGGAATGCCACGGCGGATCCTGGATCAGTCTCTTTACGCGCAGGCGGACGCGGAACGGCGGGATGGAAGGGTCGTGCTCCGCGATCACCTGCACGGTGATCAGGTCTCCCGCCTGTGCCTTGACCGGGAGCATGAACGACACCTGGCAGCCGGACAGGCTGAGGTCCCGGATGTACCCCGGCACGTGGCCTTCCACCAGGAGAGCTTTCGCGTAGCTGGACACGCGCGGATGGCGCCGCTGCTCATTTTCCATTGGAGGCCTCCGCGGCGGAATCGCCGAACACCACCCCGACGGTCACGGTGATCAGGGTGCCCACCGTCCTGCCGGCGCTCCACGCCATGGGCTGGTCGCGGGAATCCAGGAAGACAAGGCGGAAGTCATCGAAGGTCTTCTTGGCCACGTAGATTCCCATGCCGAACCGCTTGAACCCGTTCTTCTTCTGGTATTCCTCGAAAGACGGCGAGTGCAGGTCCAGGCTGGCGGGGTCCGCCTGCAGATCATACGGCAGCAGGCCGGTGTCGAACCCCCCGCCGAAATCCCGGATCGCGACCACCAGCCGGCCGTCCGATACCGTGAGGTCCAGCAGGATGTCGCGCGGTTCTCCCTTCTCCCGGTGGGCCCGGATGGAGTTGTTCAGCAGCTCCAGCACGGCAAAGCGGATGTGCTCCTCGCTCACCCGGACCGGGGGGATGACGATGGCCTCCAGCGTGCGGATGACCTGACGGAAGTCCGCCTGGGGATTCACCGACAACCGTATGGTCCGGCTCTGTTTTCCGTTCATCTGGAGTGACTCGGCGTGCTCCACCCTGCGTGTCCTTTTCCTGTCAGGCTATAACATCTGTTGCAGTATTTCCACCGCGTCCTTCATGGGCTTCATGCATTTCGAGGCGAAGAGGGTTCCGGCCTCAGCCTCCGCATACGCTGCCGCTCATCCGCGAACCTGCACAACACGGCCTGTGCGCAATTCGCCCCGCGGCAAGGAGCCTTTGCTATCTTTCACTTCCTGCTTGCATGACCTGCCGTCTGCGCGAAGCCCCTTCGGGTACCTTCAAAGCTATCCGCGGGTGTTCTACTATCGAAAGGGAAGGGCAAATGCATCTGTCCAGGCTTCAACTTGCCTTGATTGTTTTCGGCGGGGTAATCCTGGGTCCTTCGATGGGCGATGCCCAGGACCGCGCTCCCGTTCCTTCAGGTCAGTTTGCCCTGGATATTGTCCCGGGCCCCGAGTACTCGGCATCAACCTCCTTGCTGCTGTTCATCAAGATCCCCCTCTACCCGCAGATAGCCTGCTGGATCGAAACCCTTGACGGCCAGTTCGTCGAAACAGTGTACGTCACTTCCAAGGGAGCAAAGAAGAGCTTCTTTTCGGCACCGGCAAGCGGCAGACCGGAGGCACTGCCAGTCTGGTACCACCTGCAATCGAAAGCTGCCTCTTCGATTGATGCCGTCTCCTCTGCCACGGCCGCGTCTGCAAGCGAACACAAGGCGAAGTTTGGGGCGAGTCTGGCTCCCGGTCGGTATCAGGTTTTCCTCGAGGTGAACAGGTCGTACGACTACAACGCCACCTATACGAAAGCCAATTCTGGAGTCAACGGGCAGCCTTCGGTCATCTATAGAGCCGAGCTGACGGTCGGAAAGGACCCGAATAGTGCCAGCTTCATTCCGATCGGAACTGGGTCAGTAGATGGATCGAGTGGAGGCGTTGCTCCTGGTCTGGACGGAATAACGACTGCGCTGAAGATAATAAAGGACGCCGAAATCCGTTACGG
The DNA here is from genome assembly GCA_035686185.1 of Spirochaetia bacterium. Taxonomy (GTDB): domain Bacteria; phylum Spirochaetota; class Spirochaetia; order SZUA-6; family Fen-1364; genus Fen-1364. The sequence continues at coordinate 4,697 of DASRZR010000233.1, forward strand.
CGGGGAGTAGATGGCAGCCATGTCAGCAGTTCTCCGCAGTGCAGATCTTCGAACGCAAGGAGTATCTTCTCCCGGTTGTTGAACCAGATCGGGGCGCCGATGCCGCGGTGCCACTGCCAGATCGGCGTGGGCACGGCCCGTACCACCGACTTCTGCGCTCCTCCCCTCTGGCTCCTTTGGAAATGCTTAATAATCACCTATAATGACTCTCATGGCGGGAGAAGTAGCGCCGTGATGGCCGCTCCGGATATTGGGAAGTAGCAGCATGGTATATGTTCTGGCCGAGTTGCGAAATTACCGGCAGCTCGCGCGCCTGAGGGCGGAGGCACTTCCCGCGCTGGAAGCCTCTCTCTCCGCCGCCCTGGGCTCCCTTGCGCCTCCGATACCGGGCGGCGGACCCGGCATCTGGCTGGCACCTGTCGGCCCGGAGGGAGACCTGGACACCGCGGCCGCCGCATCCGGCGCGGCCCGGGTCCACGCGCTGCTTGCCTCCCGCGGCCCTGACTTGTTCGGTTTTTCCGTCATGCTTGCCACGCTTCCGGAAGGCTCCGAGAAGGCGCGTGAGGCGCGAATCCAGGAGCTCCTGGAGGCGGCGGAACAGGACGGGTGTCTGTGGCTCACGCCGGATTGCGGCGCGCTGTTCTCCGACGCCTTCGTCCAGGAGAAGTCGGGGACGCTGGTCCGCGTGGTGCGTTTCCAGCGCGCGGAACAGTCCCCGCGGGAAGAAACACCCCGGGCTGACGCTCGCGCATGGAGGCGCGGCGCCCTTGTGAGCCGGGCGCTGGACCTGCTGGCCCCACGGCTGAACCAGGGAGACTGCCGCGACGTCCTGTGGGTCCATGGTCCTTCCGGTGTCGGAAAGACTACGCTCCTGGGGGAAGTGGCGGCACGGCTTCTGCCATCCGGCTCCGTGCCTGCCCTGCGGATGCGCACCATCTTCAAGCGCCGGTCCGCCCTGCACCCGTTCCTGGCAAGCCTGAACCCCTCCGTCCTCTCCCGTGTCGTTCCCCACCTGGCCGGACCCGAGCTGGCCGTGTGGGACGACGTGGGGCCGCTGCTCACGTGGCTGAATGACCCGGCGCACCACGCGGGATCTGATGACATTCACCCGCTTCCCGACCACATCATCGAGGAGTTCCACCTCGGCTATCGCCTGTACCTGCTGGCCTGGATACGGATGGCCTCGGAAGGGCTTGCCCCGGCCCTGCTGTTCTGCGAGGGGTTCGACGGGTACCACCCGGCGGCCCGGCGTCTCGTTGCACGGCTGTTCGACGACCTTCTGGCCTTCCCCGGTTTCGTTCCCGTGGTCTCCA
>DASRZR010000234.1:0-8555 GCA_035686185.1 Spirochaetia bacterium
CCGGCGGATCGGCATCCGGCAGTACGGGCTGTCCGCGGATCCCGACTTCCAGTACGAGGCGCAGGGCATGGCGCGGGAGGACGTGGTCCGCGCCGTGGAAGCGCTGGCGGCATCGCGTTCAACGAGAGGAGGGGTGTGAGATGCTCCGGACGAAGATAGGTTTTGTTCCCTCGAACTGGGAGGACTGGAACGGCGGCAACTACGCGGAGAAGATCCGGGACCGCTGCGTCTCCGTCCTGCAGTCAGTGCCGGGCATCGACCTCGTGGTGCCGTCCAAGGAGCTCACCCATATCGGCTGCGTGAGCAGCATCGACGATGCCCGCAAGGCCATCTCCCTGTTCCGGGCGCAGGACATCCAGGGGCTGATCATCGGCAACATGGATTTCGGCATGGAGGTGGCCATCGGCACCCTGCTGAACGGGATGCGCAAGGACCTTCCCATCCTGCACTTCGCCACCCGCAGCGCTCCCTTCCTCCCGAACGGCTCGCGGATGACGGATACCTGGTGCGGCCAGTTCATGACTACCTCCGCGCTGAAGCGCCGCGGGTTCACGTTCGAGCACGTGCTGACCAGCGATCCCGAGGAGGAGCCCTTCAAGGAGCGCGTGGAGGCCTTCTCCCGCGCGGTCAACGCCATTGCGCGCTTCAAGGGGGCGCGCATCGGGTTGCTGGGCCCCCGGCCCCAGCTCTTCGAGTCGGAGAACATCAGCGAGCAGGCGCTGCAGAAGCAGTTCGCCCAGATGGTGGTCCCCATGGACATGGTGGAAGTGCTGCGGGTCATCCGGAGCATCGACATCGGATCCAAAGAGGTCCGGCAGCTCGCCGCGGAAATCGCCGGGGACGCCGTCGTTTCCGAGAACCAGCCCGATGACCTGGCCAACCTGGCTCGCTGCGAGCTGGCGTACGTGCGTATCCGCGATGAGCTCCAGCTCGACGCAATGGCCGCGAACTGCTGGACCGCGGTCCAGGAGGAGCTGGGTGTATCGGTGTGCGCCATCCTGGGGCGGCTGACCGAGCGGGGCATCCCGACTGCCTGTGAATCGGACCTGTACGGGGCCGACAGCCTCCTTGCCATGTGGGGTGCCTCGCTCGGTGTCGCCAAGCCGGATTTCATCGACTGGACCGACCTGCACCCGGAGCGCCGGAACGTGTGGCTGGCCTGGCACTGCGGCAACGCCCCGCCCAGCGCTTACGCCAAGGGCGGACAGAAGCGCCTCACCCGCAACGAACGAATGATCCAGTGGTGCCCCACCTGCCACGGGGCAATGGAGGGCCGGCTGAAGGAGGGCGGTGTGACCTGCGCCCGGCTGGTGGAGTACGACGGGAAGTTCTCCCTGTTCTACGGAACCGGGGAAGTGATCGACGTTCCTCCGTTCGTGCGGGGCGCCTATGGCTGGGTCAAGGTGAACGACGTCGCGGACTGGGAACGGAAGATGGTGGACTGCGGGGTCGTGCATCACGGGACGCTCATCCACGACCCGAAGGTGGCCGATGCCCTGGAGCTGTTCTGCAAGTTCACGGGAATCACCGCGGTGAGGGGCGCATGAGCGGGAGCGCTCTCATGGTCCGGTTCGTCCTTCGCGCCCCGGGCAGACTGGAGCGGGAGATCGTCCCGGTCCCGGAGCCCGGCCCGGCAGAGGTGCTGATGAAAGTCACCCACTGCGGCGTCTGCGGATCGGATCCTACCATCTATCACGGCCGGCACCCCTACGCCATCTCGCCGCTCGTCATGGGGCACGAGTTTTCCGGACGCGTCGTTTCCCGCGGACGGGGTGTCTCCGCTCCGCGGGAGGGTGCGCGGATCACCGTCATCCCTCACCTGGTATGCGGCACCTGCGGCCCCTGCCGGCGCCACGTCACGAACTTCTGTGAACAGCTGCGGTGCATGGGGGCCGAAGCCAACGGCGCGCACTGCGAGTACGTCTGCGTCCCGGCAGAGATGGCTCTGGAGATCCCGGATTCCATGACGCTGGAGCAGGCGGCGCTGGTGGAGCCGGCCTGCGTCGCGCTGCATGGCGCCGCGCGCGGGGACATCAGGGCGGAAGACACGGCGCTGGTGATCGGCGCCGGGCCCATCGGCAACTTCACCATGCAGTGCGCCAGGGCGCTCGGCGCGCGCCGGGTCATCGTCGCGGACCTCGTGGAAAGCCGGCTGGAGCTTGCCCGGCAGCTCGGCGCGGACGGGGTCATCAACACCGGCGCCGTGCCCCTCGAGGAGGGGCTGCGCCGATTGCTGGGGGACCCTCGCGAAGTGGACGTGTTCTACGACTGTGTGGGGGGCAAGGGAGCCGTCCTGGACCAGGTCCTTTCCGTGGCCCGGCGCGGCACCCGGGTCGTTGTCATCGGCGTGCTGCAGAAAGGAACGGAGCTGCCGCACGTTCCGGACTTCGTACAACACGAGCTGCGGCTGTCCGGCACCACGATGTACGTGCCGCCGGACTACCGGCAGATGATCGAGATGATGGCCGGCGGCAGCGTCCGGACCCAGGGCCTCGTGACCCACCATTTCGGGTTCGAGCGGATCCCGGAGATCTTCCGCATGATCGACTCCGGCATGGAACCGTTCTTCAAGATCATGATCAACGTCTCCGCGGAGGATGCATGAGCCTCCTGGGCGTGGACGTGGGCACAAGCGCGGTGAAGGCAGCGGTTTTCCGGGAGACCGGAGAGGTGCTGGCTGTCAGCTCCGTGGCCCACGTCCGGCGCCCGGGGTGTGACGATGACAACGAGCTTCCGGCCGAAACGTTCTGGGATTCCTTCGTGGCCGCGGTCCGGGAAGCAGCCAGCGGCGCGGACACAGACCGGGTCACCGCCATGGCCGTCTCCGCTCACGGAGAGACGATCATCCCGCTGGACGAGCATGGCCGACCCTGCGCGCCGGCGCTCCTGAACCGGGACCACCGCTCGGCGGGCATGATCTCCGCCTGGGAGGATGCGTTCGGCCGGGCGGCGCTCTACTCCCGCACCGGGCTGCCGGCGCACGCCATGTACTCGCTGCCCAAGTTGGGATGGATGCGCAAGGAGCGGCCGGAAGCGTTTGCACGCGCCAGCCGGTTCTCCACGGTGGCCGGCTTTCTCCTTCTGTGCATGGGTATGTCGCCTGTCACGGACCCTACGCTGGCGGCGCGGACCATGGGATTCGACATCACCCGTCGGAAGTGGGCGGAGGACCTGCTGCAGTTCGCCGGGCTCTCACCCCGCAACGTGGAAGAGGTGGCGCCCTCCGCAACGGTCGTCGGCAGGCTGGACGCCGCCCATGCCCGCGCGCTCTGCCTGGAGCCGGGCGTTTCCGTGTGCCTCGGCGGGCATGACCAGCCCTGTGGCGCGTTCGGGGCCGGGGCCACCGCGCCCGGTACCGCCGTGGATTCGGCCGGCAGCTACGAGTGCGTCACCGTGGTGTCGGGCGAGCCGGGGAACACGCCGCGATCACTGGCGTCCTGCCTGAACAGCGGGCCGCACGTGGTGCCCGGGCTGTTCATCACCCTCGGGTTCTTCGCTGCCGGCCTGGTGGTGGACTGGATGCGCGCCGGGTTCTTCGATGCCGGGCCTTCAGACGAGCGCTCGCTTGCCGCACTGGAGCGGGAAGTAGAGAGGCTCGGGCCGGAGCCCACGGGCATCTGCATGACGCCGCACCTCATCGGTTCAATCAACCCGCACTGGGACATGCGGGCGTCCCTCTCCGCGAGCGGGATACGGGCTCACCACGGCCGTCACCACCTGTACAAGGCACTGTGGGAGGGTATCGCCTGCGAGCTGCGCGCGAACCTCCAGGCCCTGTCGGAGGCTACGGGCCCGATCTCCCGGCTCACGATCTTCGGCGGAGGATCCCGTTGGGACGAGGGAGTGCAGATTCGCGCGGACGTGACAGATCGCACGCTTCACCGGGCGGCGGAGGCCCAGATGGTGTGCCGCGGGGCAGCCCTGTTGGCGGGGTGGGGCGCGGGTGTGTACCGCACCCCGGAGGAGGCGGTGACTGTCACCCGGCCGACGGCAGAGGAGTTTGCGCCGCGGCCACGGACCGTGCCCCTCTACCACGGGCAGGCGAGCCGCTACGACGCGTTGTACGCCGGGTTGGACGCCTATCGAACACAGGATGGCAGCGGCGCCGGATAGCCAGGCGCCGGACAGGTACGGGAGGCAAGGAAAGAAGGAGGTGAGGGAAAGAGTCCTGGTCTGGTGTCCTTGTTACGCAAATTGACCGAGGAGGAGGAAACAGAAATGAAACGGCATCTGTTGATTGGATGCGTCGTCCTCGTGCTGGCGACGGTGTGTGCCGGCGCGCTTGCCGCTCAGGGCGTTGCCCTGACCGCCGTGACGCAGTTCGGCTTCAAGTCCTGGGACCAGGTGTGGAGCGACACGATGCGCGCCTGGGAGAAGAAGACGGGCAACACCGTCAAGGAAGAAAGCGTCGACTGGAACAACCACGAGATGCTGGTGAAGACCGGCATCGTCAACGGCAACCCGTACGACATTGCGTTCTTCTGGCCCGAGCGCATGGTGGAGTTCACGCGGGAGAACATGGCCTTGGACCTCACGCCGTACATGGAAGCGAACAACGGCGCGTGGAAGAAGATGTTCAACCAGAAGCTGCTGAACCTGGGCGCGGTGAACGGCCACTACTACAGCGTTCCCATCCACATCAGCGGCAGCATCATGTACTACAACAAGGCGATCTTCAAGAAATACGGGATCACCCCGCCGGTGACGATTGATGATTACATCGCCGCCGCGAAGAAGCTCAAGGGAACGGGCATCGCGCTCATGGGCGCGAAGAACGGCGTCTACTTCCACATCACGCGCAGCGACTTGAGCCAGTCGGCCAAGATGGCCGGGGTCTTCGATGACTGGGTGGCCGGCAAGGTCAGCTTCACCACGAGCCCCGTGGCGCGCAACTTCTACGTGAAGGCGGCGCAGCTGTTCAAGGACCCCGAGGCGTGGTACGGCGGGGTGCCGGGCTGCTTCAACCTGACAGCGGACGAGCTCACCTCCGCCTACATCAAGGGCAAGGTGGCGATGTTCCTGGACAACATCGTCCTGCGGGGGTTCTACACGGCAGACACGAAGGACAACGACCTGGGCATCACGTTCATGCCGGCGCTGGCCCCGGACAACATCTCCATCGACGGCGGCGCCAACGGGTTCTTCATCCCCTACAACACGAAGCACCCCGAGCAGGCCGTGTCCCTGATCAAGCAATTCGGCGGGATGGACTACCAGATGCGCTGCTGGAAAGAGCTGGGCATCGTGGGCGCGCTGGACGGGCTGCCGGTGACCAAGGAAGCCGCGGCGGTGATCAAGTACATCGACCCGCGCGACATCGCCACGCTCTCTCCCGAGCTGGGCTCGGAGATCGATCGCTCGATCATGAACATCGCCCTGGGCACCAGCACGGTGGACCAGGAGCTGGACTACCTGGAGCAGCTTCGGCTGCAGGCGATCAACAAGTAGGGTCGTCATGTCGGGACAGGGACGGGCCTCGCCGGAAGGGAAGCTTCCGGCGGCCCGCCCTTCCCGGGAGGAAGGATGAGAGGAATAGAGTCGGTTCAGCGACGCGCGGGGGTGGTCTTCCTGCTGCCGCTCGTGGTGTTGATGCTTGTCTTCGTGGTGGTGCCCGAGCTGGGCACGATCCTCCTCTCGTTCTCCGAGTGGAAGGGGATCGGCGCCGTGAAGGGAAACGGGTTGAAGAACTTCCTTCAGCTCACCCGGGACAAGATCTTTCTGCAGGCGCTCCTGAACACCGTGAGGGTGGGTGGCGTGTCCGCGCTTGTCTCCCTGGTGGTCGGGCTGGTAGTGGCCATCAGCCTGCAGTCCCTGGGCGCGCTGGAAAGCGTGCTCTACCGGACGGTCATCTTCATCCCGGTGATCCTGCCGCTCACGATCGTGGGTCTCCTGTTCGCGTTCGTCTTCAACCTGGAGACGGGCATCCTGAACCAGCTCCTGCGCGTCCTCGGGCTGGGCTCCGCGGCCCGCGCGTGGCTGAGCGAGCCGAAGGTCGCAATCTGGTCCATCACCTTCGTCGAGATCTGGAAGAACACCGGCCTTCCGATGCTGATGATCTACGCGTCCCTGATCACCATCCCGACTTCCATCTACGAGGCGGCCCACATCGACGGGGCGAGCCGCCTGCAGATGATCCGCCGGATCTCCCTGCCGCTGACCCGGCCGGTCATCCGCATGAGCCTGATCTACCTTTTCATCCTGGGCTTTCGCACATACGACCTCATCTACATCATGACCAAGGGCGGCCCGGGGCGGCTTACCACCACCGTGCCGGTCTGGATGGTGGAGACCGCGTACAACTTCAACAACTTCGGATACGCCGCCTCCATGGGGGTGACGCTCGCCGTGGTCATCCTGGCGCTGGTGGGCGTGGGCGGATTCGCGCTTCGGGGGGAGAGCTATGAGATGTCGTGACCTGCGGGCGAAGCTGGGAAAGCTTCCGCCCCGTGTGATGATCGTGCTGATCATCCTCATCGTGATCTACCCGATCTTCTTTGTGATCCAGACCTCCTTCAAGACGGATGAGGAAATACTCTCCAACTTCTGGGGCCTGCCGCAGGCGCCGACGCTCACCAACTACGCGGATGCGTGGGTCAAGGCGAGCATCGGCACGTACTTCATGAACTCCTCGATCGTGGTGGTGACCTCCACCGTGGCCATCGTCTACGTGGCCATCCTGGCCGCCTACGCGCTGGCGCGCCTGAAGGTGCGCCACGCGAACCTGATCATCGGCGTCCTGCTGTTCACCATGTTCCTCCCGGGAGAAATGAACGTCCTGCCGATGTCCATCATGTTCTCCAAGGCCTCCCTCATGAGGCGCTACATCACGCTGATCCTGCCGTACGTGGCGTGGCAGCTCCCGCTGTCTACCTTCATCTGCTACAACTACCTGCTGACGCTCCCCGTTGACCTGATCGAGGCTGCCCGAATCGACGGCCGGCGCGAGATCGGGATCCTCAACCGTGTCATCATCCCGCTCGCCTCTCCCCCGATTGCCTGCGTCACGATCGTCATGTTCTGCATCCTGTGGGGGGAATACCTGTGGGCGGCCATCACGATGCAGGGCGGCGGCCCCCGGACGCTTCCGCTGGGGTTGCAGAAGTTCTCCGCCTACCAGCGCATCGCGTGGGGCCCCTACACGGCGGCGGTAGCGCTGGTGATCGTGCCTCTCATCGCGCTGTTCGTGGCCATGCAGAACAAGTTCGTCCAGGGCCTCACCAGCGGCGCGGTCAAGGGTTAGGCCGGAGCGCGCCATGGCGGTACTGGACGTGCAAGAGTGGCGGGGCCACGACCTGCGGGGGCGCAAGGAGAAGATCCGACGGACCTTCCGGCACGAGCCCGTGAGCCAGCCGGAGGACGTGCCGGTCATCGCGGGGACCCCGACCTATTTTGCCTTTGCCTCCGCGGACAAGCCGGCCGACTACTTCACGAACCCCCGTAGCATGCTGGACTACCAGGAGCGAAGCTGCGAGACGCACCTGTCAGAGGTGCAGGACGATTTCGTTCCCTACTTCATGCCCTGGTTCGGCACGGGAGTCCTGGCAGCGGCGTTCGGCTGCCCGTACCGTCTGGAGAGTCCCCCCGGCCAGGACCCCGCCGTGCTGGCCGGCTGCGTGCAGGAAGTGGCGGATATCCGACGGCTGAAGATGCCTGACGCGGAGCGCGATCCCCTGATGCGTCGTGTACTGGAATGCATGGAGCTTGCCGCGCGGACTTCTGACCTTCCCGTGGGTCTCACGGACATCAACAGCCCGCTCAGCACGCTGGGGCAGATGTGCGGAGCCACGAACCTGTACACGTGGATGTACACGGAACCTGGCGCCATCCACGATCTCATGGATATCGTCACCGAGGCTCTCATCTCCTGGGTGCGGACGCAGAAAGACCTCATCGGGGAGCCGAACGGCTACAGCAACGGCCTGCAAGGCGTGTGGTCACCGAACGGCGGCGTGTGGCTTTCCGATGATGACCTCGTCCTGATCGGGCCGGAGCTCTACGAGCAGTTCGTGGTGCCGCGCAACTCCCGGATCTTCACCGCGTTCGGGGGAGGGCACCTGCATTTCTGCGGGGATGGATCTCACCAGGTGGCGAATATCAACCGGATCAGCGGCTTGACCGCGATCAACAACTCCCCCATGTGCCGCATGGATGCCTTCCGTGGCCTGGTATCCCGGCTTCGGCCCGGGCTTGTCATCGAGCTGCAGGATGTAGCTCCGATCGACGCCGCCTACTACTCCGAGGTGTTCACTTCCCTTTGCCGGCTGGAGGGAGTGATGATCACCACGTTCGTGGAGGACACGGTCGGCATGTCCGCGGAGGGCGCGTCAGTGCCGGTGCAGTGGAACGCCCGCGAGCACGCGAACGAGATCGTGGCCGGCGTCCGGGCGGCGGCCCGCGAAAGGCTGAACGCCGCTTCGGCCAGCCGCGGGGGCGCCGCGTGACCCCCCGCGAGCGGGTGGCGCGGGCGCTGCGCCACGAAGAGGTGGACCAGGTTCCCGTGGACTTCGGGGCCACGGTGGTCACGGGGATGGACTACCATGCCCACGAGAGGCTCA
>DASRZR010000235.1:0-2352 GCA_035686185.1 Spirochaetia bacterium
CAGAAGCTGACCCGGTCCACGATGACACGGAAGGGCGGGGGAGAAGGGTGGCGAACCTGCCCCGCGCGGATGAAGCCGTGGGGCACGTCCGCCAGCCCGGCAGCCACGCAGCGGATGAACTCGTTGTCGGAGAACTCGAGAAAGCCTATCCCCGGCGCGACCGCGTTCAGGTTTCCGCCCGGGAGGTCAGGGCCAGAACCGGAGGCCGACCGCTGCCTGCAGGTGCCAGTCGAAGCCCGTGGGCACGAATGACACGCCGATGGCCGGCGCCGCCTCCACGAAGAGCTCCAGGGTCTGCTTCAGTACCCATGCCTGGAGCCCGATGGGAATCCGTCCTCCCACGGTGACTGACCCGCCGTTCGTGTTGATGGCCGCGTACGCCCCGACCCCGGCGTACCACGCGAACACGCTGGGCAGGTTGCCGTGCGCCGCCCAGTAGTCCGCCGTTGCCGCGATGGCAAAGGGCTGGTTCACTCCCACGCCGAACATCAGCGGCACCTGCGGGACGTGAAACGTGATCATCGCGGAGGTGGGCAGTCCGCCGTTACCGGCGAGGTACAGGCCGCCCTCCCCGCCAATGGCGAACCCCGTGCCCCGCGCGAAGACGGAGGCGGACACCGCGCACAGGAGAAGCGCGACCAGGACAATCGAACGAGTGCTCTTGCTCATGTACCAATGTATATCACCGCCCGGCGGCACGTGGGAATGTCCATCCACGCGATTTTCATTGACAGCAAACCGGGGGAGGGGTACGATCCGGGCATCATGAGCCAGCTCACTGCGACTCGCTCCCTCCTTTCGGGGAACGAGGCGATTGCGCGTGGTGCCTGGGAAGCGGGCGTCACGATTGCCACCGGTTATCCCGGCACGCCCTCCACGGAGATCCTGGAGGCCATCCGAGCGTACAAGAACGACCTGTACTGCGAATGGTCGCCGAACGAGAAGGTGGCCCTGGAGGTGGCGGCCGGAGCCTCCCTCGCCGGCGCGCGCGCCATTGTCACCATGAAGCACGTGGGGCTGAACGTGGCAGCGGACCCGCTCATGACGCTGTCCTACATCGGCACCGTGGGCGGCCTCGTGATCTGCGTGGCGGACGACCCCGGCATGCACTCTTCCCAGAACGAGCAGGACACGCGCCACTATGCGCGCTTCGGCAAGATCCCCATCCTGGAGCCGTCTGATTCGCAGGAGGCCAAGGACTTCCTGATGCTCGGGCTGGAAATCTCGGAGCGGCATGGAACGCCGGTGATCCTGCGCTCCACCACGCGCGTCAGCCATTCCAGCGGTGCGGTGGCCCTTGGCGAGCGCCAGTCACGGCCGCGGCCGTCCGGGTTCGAAAAGGACCCGTCACGGTTCGTGCCCATCCCCATGAACGCCCGGCCCATGAGGGTGCGCCTGGAAGACCGCGTGACCGCGCTGCGGGCGGAGTGCAATCGGTCCGCCGCGAACAGGATCGAGTGGGGTGATCGCAGCCTGGGGATCGTGGCGGAAGGGATTGCCTACCAGTACGTGCGGGAGCTTGCCCCGGAGGTGTCGGTCCTGAAGATCGGCTGGGTCTGGCCGTTCCCGGACGATTTGATACGCGAGTTCGCTGCCGGCGTGAATCGACTGCTTGTCGTGGAAGAGCTGGACGACATCCTGGAGGAGCACATCCGCGCCCTGGGCATCCCGTGCGAAGGCCGCAACCCCGGGCCGTGGGGCCCGCGGCCGGCCGTGCCCGGGATCGGGGAGCTGTCCGCGGACAAGCTCCGCTCAGTGCTGGGCGCAGGCCCTGGCGTCGCGGCCGGGGGCGGAAGCGCTGCCAGCGCCTTCGCGGACCTGCCGGCCCGGCCCCCGGTGCTCTGCCCCGCGTGCCCGCATCGCGGGATATTCTTTGCGCTGGGCAAGTTCGACGTGGCAGTGACCGGGGACATCGGGTGCTACTCCCTGGGTGTGTTTCCGCCGCTGAAGCGCATCGACACGATCCTCTGCATGGGCGCCGGCGTCTCCATGGCGCACGGGATGCAGAAGGCCCAGAGCATGGCCGCGCGCGCCGGCAACGCGCCGGGGACGGGCGCCGCCGAGGCAGCCGCGGAGGCCGCGCCCACGCCGCACAAGATCGTGGGCATGGTGGGAGATTCCACGTTCTTCCACTCCGGCATCACCGGCCTGCTGGATATCACCTACAACCAGGGCGCGGCCGTGGTGATCGTCGTGGACAACCGGACCACCGCCATGACGGGACACCAGGAGCACCCGGGAACGGGCCGCACGCTGATGGGCACCGACACGATCTCCGCTTCGATAGAAGACATCGGGCGGGCGTGCGGCATGAAGAACATCGCCACCGTGGACCCCTATGACCTGGACGGC
>DASRZR010000236.1:0-4879 GCA_035686185.1 Spirochaetia bacterium
GCATGCTCCGGAGACGGCAGTGTCTATGTGTCCGGGGACAACGGAGCAACGTGGACTCGAACTGAACCCAACTGAATCCGTCCTACCCTGCTATCTGCCGCAGGAACGGGGTCAGCGCCTCCATGGCGCGCGCGTTGAAACCGCCCTCGGGGATCACGAGGTCCGCGTAGGCCTTGGTGGGCTCCACGAACTCGTAGTGGCCCGGCCGGACCCGCTCCGTGTACTGCTCGATCACGGAGTCCACCGTGCGGCCCCGCTCGGTGATGTCCCGTCTCAAGCGGCGGATGAAGCGGATGTCATCGGGAGTATCCACGTACAGCTTCAGGTCGATGAGGTCCCGCACCCTCTTGTCGAAGTAGATCATGATCCCTTCCAGGATCACCAGGCGCCGCGGCTCCACGAGCACCGTCTCGCTGCGCCGGCGGTGATGGGCAAAATCGTACTGCGGCATGCGGATGGGCATGCCGGCCTTCAGGGCGGAGAGCTGCTCCAGCAGCAGGTCGCTGTCAAAGGCATCCGGGTGATCGAAGTTGAACGCGGTAATGGACTGGTTGGTGACGAACTCCGCGGACTTGTAGTAGTTGTCCTGCGGGAGCAACGCGTAGTCACGGACCAGCTCCGTGATCCGCGACACGACAGTGGTCTTCCCCGAACCGGAGCCCCCGGCAATCCCGACGATGTGAACGTGGTCCATCTCGGGAGAGCAGTATAGCGGCGGCCGCGCGGCGCGGCCAGATCACGGGGCACCGGCCCGGCGCCGCCGCTTCGATTGGAGGCGCGGCCCCTGGCGGGGACGGGGCTCGGCGGGACGGGGCCCGCAACGGGCAACGGGCCCGACGCGCCGGGAAAAGCGGGGTGCTCCCCGGCGCCATCCGCCATCGCGCCCCCGTCAGCCGCAGGACCGAGGCAGGGGAACGGGCTGGACCCTCCCCAGCGGGACCCGCACGATTCCGTGCGCCCTGTCCCGGACAATTGCCACGAGCTGTCCCTGGTCTTCAACCACGGTTACCCACGGCTCACCAGAAAAAGCCTTCCGCTGGGGAGGAATGGCCTGCTTGTCCTTCATCATGACCCTTGTGATGCAATTCCCGTACCACGGTGGGAAACGCGCGCTGGGGGGGTTGCCGTCAACGAAAAAAGGCCGCCGGCGAGGGTTTTCGTGGACACCGGCGGCTCGCTCGGCGGGCCGCAGTTCCACTGTGGAGCACTCATGGAGCACCCGTCTCGGAACGGCGGGCACTCCCGGCGCCGGTGGACGGTGCTCGCAACCGCGTGGTACGTTCGTCCCCGAAATGGCTACTCAGCAGAAGGGTTCGGAACCCAACAAGATCATCTACTCCATGGTCGGGGTCAGCAGGACGTTTGACCAGAAGGCTGTCCTCAAGGACATCTCCCTGTCCTATTTCTACGGCGCCAAGATCGGCGTCATCGGCCTGAACGGGTCCGGCAAGAGCACGCTCCTGCGGATCATGGCGGGCGTGGAGAAGGAGTTCCGGGGGGAGATCGTGCGCGCCCCGGGGTACACCATCGGCTACCTGGCGCAGGAGCCGGAGCTTCCCAAGGACGCCACGGTGCGGTCTGTCGTGGAAGAGGGCGTCCAGGAAGTGGTGGCGCTGCTCAAGGAGTTCGAGGACATCAACGCGAAGTTCAGCGAGCCGATGGATGACGATGCGATGAACGCCCTGCTCGCCCGCCAGGGGGAGGTCCAGGAGAAGCTGGACACCCAGGGCGGGTGGGACCTGGACAGCCGGCTGGAGATGGCCATGGACGCCCTGCGCTGCCCGCCGGGGGACTCCAAGGTCAGCGTGCTCTCCGGCGGGGAGCGGCGGCGCGTGGCGCTGTGCCGGCTCCTGCTTCAGAAGCCGGACATCCTGCTGCTGGACGAGCCCACGAACCACCTGGACGCGGAGACGGTGGCGTGGCTGGAGCACCACCTCGTGCAGTACGAGGGCACGGTGATTGCCGTGACCCACGACCGCTACTTCCTGGACAACGTGGCCGGCTGGATCCTGGAGCTTGATCGCGGGGAAGGCATCCCGTGGAAGGGCAACTACTCCGGGTGGCTGGAGCAGAAGAAGGAGCGCCTGCGCCAGGAGGAGAAGCAGGAGTCAGAGCGCCAGCGTACACTTCAGCGTGAGCTGGAATGGATCCACGAGACGCCCCGGGCCCGACAGGCCAAGGGCAAGGCGCGCATCGCCTCGTACGAAACCATGCTGTCCCAGGACGCGGCGCGCAAGATCCAGGACGTGCAGATCTACATCCCGCCCGGGCCGCGCCTGGGGAACCTCGTCCTGGAGGCACGCGGCCTGCGCAAGGGCTACGGAGACACGATCCTGTTTGACGGGATGGACTTCAGCGTTCCCGCCGGGGCGACGGTGGGCGTCATCGGTCCGAACGGGGCGGGCAAGACCACGCTTTTCAGGATCATCACGGGCCAGGAAAAGCAGGACGACGGGACCCTGAAGGTCGGGGAGACGGTGAAGCTGGCATTCGTGGACCAGCTTCGGGAAACGCTGGACCCGGCCAAGTCCGTCTGGGAGCTGATCTCCGGCGGCCAGGAGCTGATAAAGCTGGGACGGCAGGAGGTGAACTCGCGGTCGTACATCGCCCGCTACGCGTTCACCGGCGCGGACCAGCAGAAGAAGGTCGGCTCACTCTCCGGCGGGGAGCGCAACCGGGTGCAACTGGCGCTCATGCTCAAGGAAGAGGCCAACGTGCTGCTCCTGGACGAGCCCACGAATGACCTGGACGTCAATACGCTTCGCGCGCTGGAGGAAGGGATCCTGGGATTTGCCGGCTGCGTGCTCGTGATCACGCACGACCGCTGGTTCCTGGACCGCGTGGCCACCCACATCCTGGCCTTCGAGGACGAGAGCGCCGTGTTCTGGCACGAGGGGAACTTCTCCGACTACGAGGAGAACAAGCGCGCCCGGCTGGGAGACGCCGCGGTGGAGCCCCACCGGGTCAAGTACCGTCACCTGACCCGGTAGGCCGTTCCTTGGGGGGCGGCTCGCCCCCGCCCTGGCTCAGGGGCTCAGCGAGATGTAGTTCTCCAGCTGGTCGATCTTGTACGCCTGCTGGGAGATGACGTAGTCCTGCTCGGACAGCAGGGACTTCACCACGTCACCAATGGAAATGACCCCGATGAGCTTGTTCCCCTGGAAGACCGGCAGGTGGCGGATGCGTTTCTCCGTCATGATGGACATGCAGTCCCGCAGCCGCGTTTCGGGGTTGATGGAAACGACCACCGTGGTCATGATCTCCCCGACCTTCGTCGAGTGGGAGTCACGGCCCTTCACCATCATCTTTCTGGCGTAGTCCCGCTCAGAGAATATCCCGCTGAGCTTGCCCGCCTCGTCGGTGACGATGACCGCGCCGATGTTCTTGTCCGCCATCACCTCGAGGGCCTGGTAGACAGTGGCATCTGGCCTGATCGTGTGGACGGCGGGGCCTTTGCCGGCGAGAAATTCGCCAACCGTTTCCATGTTCTGTCTCCTTGTGGAAAAAAAGATGGCCCCGGTTGCGGCGTTTGTCAACAGAAATTCTCACCGCGAGCCGCCCCGGGACGGGCCCCGGGGCAGCGCCGGCGCAGGAGCTCATCGCCCGGGGTCGTCCGCGGAGGGACCGTAGATGGACGGCACCTTTCCCCCCAGTGGGCGGATGTAGGTGCTGAGCTGTCCCCGGTGATGGATGAGATCGAACAGCGTGAACCACGCCATCCCGCCCAGGGGCGCGGACTGCATGACCGATCCATCCGGCGCATACAGCGTGGCCATCTTCGTGTCCCAGGTCTTCTCGTCAACGCTCTTCAGGAGCTTCTCCACCTGGGGCAGCGCGGAGGCAAACATGCCGGCCGCGTCCTTGACGGACTTCGGCGGAGCCATGGGGCCGGGCTTCACCTCCCCCTTCTCCAGGAACGTGGCGAGGATGGGCGCGTGTCCGGCCACGAACGCGCTGAGCTCGATGGCGGACCGTGACTTCGGATCAGGCTTCCAGTTGTGGTCTTTCTCGGGGACGGCGGCGAGCACGCGCTGAGTAGCAGCGGCCTCCATGCCCCACATTTGAAGGAACGAATCTCGACTGGTCATCCAGTACCTCCTGTGCCACCGAAGCTACGCCCGAGCCCCAGAATCGAAAAGTGGCAGAATTGACTTTCCTCGCAGTCATTCGTGCCATTAACTTGGTACGGCAACACTCGGAGCGCGGAAGCGTCGCGGGAGGGTCCATGAAGGTTTCCATCCTTGTCTTCAAGGGGTGCACTCCGCTTTCCTCGGTCGGTCCCATGGACATCCTGTGGACGGCGGGTAGGATGAACGGTGACGGCCCACCCTCGGCGGACCCATTCTTCGACGTCTCGCTCGTGTCCGCGGGGCCAAATCCCCTTTCGGCGCCCAGCGGGCTTCCGTTCCACTGTCACGCGACGCTGGAAGAAGTCAGGTCCACGGACCTCGTCATTGTGCCGGCGTTCGACGGGGACGTGATGAGCCAGCTCGAGCACAACCGGGCCGCGGTACCGTGGGTCCGCGCCATGCACGACCAGGGCGCCGACGTGGCCAGTATCTGCACGGGAGCCTTCGTCCTGGCGGAGGCGGGTCTCCTGGACGGCAAGACCGCCACCACGCACTGGGCCGCTCAGGACGCGTTCCGGCGGCGCTACCCGCGGGTGCGCGTGCTGCCGGAGCAGATCGTGGTGGACCACGGAAGGATCTGCACGAGTGGCGGCGCCACCTCGTTTCTCACGCTGACCGCCTACCTGGTGGAGAAGTACCGAGGGCCGGAGGCCGCCCGCCTGGTGGCCAAGATCTTCCTGATCGACATCAACAAGGGGCCCCAGACCGCCTACGCGATCTTCCACACGCAGAAGAACCACGAGGACCGG
>DASRZR010000237.1:0-19692 GCA_035686185.1 Spirochaetia bacterium
CGTCGAGAATGAGCACGCGCGGCTCCGTGGCCAGCCACTTGGCCAGCAGCACCTTCTGCTGGTTGCCGCCGGAGAGGTTGCCTACGGTCCGGGACGGGTCCGGCGGGTAGATGGACAGCTCCCCGATCAGTCGCTCCACGGCGGGTCGGCCCCGTCCCTTGGAGAACACGCCGACCGACGAGAGGCGGTCCACGACCGCGGACAGCACGTTGTCGTCCACCGCCAGGCGCACCGCCAGGCCTTCCGTCTTTCGGTCCTCCGTGAGGTAGGAGATGCCCTGCTCGAGGTAGTCCGCCATGGACGACCCGTGGACGGGCTTGCCGTCAAGCTCCAGGGAGCCCTCGTCCGCGCGATCCAGCCCCGTGAGCACGCGGGCCAGCTCGGTGCGCCCGGCCCCGGACAGGCCGCAGATCCCGAGGATCTCTCCCCGACGCGCGTCGAAGTCCACCTGGTGAAAGAAGCCGAACCGCGACAGGCCGCGGACCCGGAACCTCACGTCCCCGATGGCCCGTTCCCCGCGCCGGTAGAACTCCTTCACGGACCGTCCCACCATCATCTGCACGATCTCTTCCCGGGTCACTTCGCCGATGGGCCGGGTGGCGATCTTCTTCCCGTCCCTCATGACGGTGACGCGGTCCGCGATGCGGAAAATCTCCGGAAGGTGGTGGGAGATGTAGACGATGGCGATGCCGCGGTGCTTCAGCTCGCCGATGATGGCGAACAGACGCTCTACCTCTTCCCGGGACAGCGCGCTGGTGGGCTCGTCCATCACCAGGATGGACGGCTTGTTGCCCAGCACCTTGGCAATCTCCACGAGCTGGGCCTCGTGCTGGCTGATGTCTTCTATAGGAAGGCTCGGGTCCAGGTCGAGGCCCACGGAATCCAGGAGCTCCCGGGCCTGGGCCCGGGCCCGGGCCTTGTCCAGCAGGAGCCCGCGGCGCGGAAGGCGACCGGCCAGCAGGTTCTCCGTGATGCTGATCGGTCGGGCAAGGCTCAGCTCCTGGTAGATCATGCCGACGCCCTGGCGCTTGGCAAGCGTAGGGGAATGAAGGAGCGCCAGCCGACCGTTGATCATGATCTCGCCGGTGTAGTCGTCGAAGGAACCGGCGAGGATCTTCATGAGCGTGGATTTGCCGGCGCCGTTCTCTCCCACGAGCGCGTGGACCTCCCCGGCGCGAACCTCGAAGCTCACGTCGTCCACGGCAATGGTGCCGGGGAAACGCTTCCCGACATGCTTCATCTCCAGCGCGTACCCCGGGCCCGGTTCGCTCACGCTGTTCTCCTCGTGGCAGTGCTCATTGGGATTGGCCGGGGCATCCTACGCCCGCGCCACGGGCGGCCGCAACCTCAAAAACTATGACTTTCCCTCCAAAGAATGACTATTCGCGGCAGGCCCGGGACTTGGTGTGAGAAGGGTAGGCGCCCTTATACTTTTTGTAGATCGTGTAGAAGTAGTTCACGTTTGCGTAGCCGATGCGGGAGGCGATCTCGCTCGTCTTGAGGCTCGTGTAGCGAAGCAGCTCGTCCGCCTTGCGCAGGCGCAGCTCGTTCAGGTAGGTGGAGAAGCTCTTGCCCACGGCCTGGTGGAACAGCCGGCCCAGATAGGGGGCGGAAAGCCCGAAGGCGACGGACAGCACCTTCAGGGAAAGCGGCTCGGCATAGTTGCGGTTCACGTAGCGGATGGTGCGGTCCACCAGGGTCTCTTCCGGCCTCTCCCGCGAGAGGATGCGGACAACCTCCCGGGCCAGGCGCTTCATCCACTCCATGGCGTTGCGGGGCGTCTTCTGGTTGAACAGGTTGCGATACAGGCTCTCGTAGTCGCCGAAGATGGCGCGCTCGTCCACGTCGTTCGTCTTCAGGATGTGGATGAGCGTGGACAGCACCTCGATGCAGAAGCCGCGGAAGAACTCCGGGCTCATGAGCTCCGAGCTGAGGAGGCTCTGGTAGGCGTCCTCGAAGAAGCGGTCCACCTCCTGCTCGCTGCCGGCGCGCAGCGCGCGGACCAGCAGCTCCAGGGAGACCGAGGAGAACTCGGGCTTCTTCGAAAGGAAGTCTTCCACGTTGGAACGCGTGATGACCTGCTTGGGCAGGTAGACGATCGGCGGAATGTCCAGGCCGGCAAACCAGTCCACGGCGAGCTTCATGGCCAGCGCGCCGTCCGCCTGGGCAGACTGGAACGTGATGGCCTGCAGGCCCCCATCGCGGACGAGCTGCATCCCGCGGTGCGTGCTTCCCGCCCCGACGCGCACCACGTCCAGGCGGCCGGCGGCGCGAAGCGCGTCGTTGATCCCGCCCACCAGCACGTCGTCGTCCGGGCTCACGATGCCTCGCAGCTCCGGGCCGAACTCCGCGACCCACCGCGCGGTCAGCGCGCGCGCCGCCTCGGGGTCGAACACCCCGCTCTGGCAGGCTTCCCCGGTGGCCAGGCACTTCATGCGCGGCGCGCGCTGAGCCAGCTCGGTCACCACGGACCACGTGCGCGCATCGTAGCAGGAGGAGCCCGGGATGTGGCGGATGATCGCGTAGCCGCCTTCGTGCTCCAGCAGGTCCGCGAACGTGCGGGAAAGCATCCGGAACTGGCCCCAGTCGTCCGGCCCGCACCAGGCAAGGATGTAGCGATAGGCCTCCTCTTCCGGGATGTAGTTGCTCACAATCACGGGAATGCCGCGGGAATGCATCTGCCGGACCCAGGGGGTGCAGGCCCGGGAGCTGATGGGAACCAGGATGAGGAGGTCCGGCGAATCGGCAATGGCCCGCTGGACTTCGCGGTCCTGACTCTCCTCCGTCATGTCGGCCATGTAGGTCTGCAGCCGCACGCCGCTGCGCTCGGCGATGCGGGTGAGCCCCTCCGCGAACGCCACATGGTAGGGATGCGTGCCCGGCTGCAGGAAGGCAATCCGTTTTCCGCGCGGGCCGTCGCAGGGGGATTCCGGAAGAGGCAGCTTCTCCACGCCCCAGCCCGCGTACTCCTTGTCGTGCCAATGCCGGGAGTCTTCCCGCGGGTACCGCTCGGGCCGATGGGGTCGAAGAGGTATCGTCTTGGTCGGATGGCTCCAGAACAACAGGAGCCTGTCTTCGTCGCTGGAGGGCATGTGCTGCTGCGGCGTGACGCCGCAACCCACTATAGTGCCGGCAGCCGGAGGAGAGCAAGGATTGAGCGGGCACGCGCAGCCGCCCGTGAAACCCGGGCAGCGGCGGTTGCCTTCAGGGTCTGGCGGGGGCTACACTTCCGACACGATGCACCTCAAGAACCAGGGACCCTTCTCCTACGGGTACACACCGATCACGGAAGTCGGCGGTCGTCACGCGGAGGCGCTGATGGATTTCGGTATCCTGCGGCTGCGGGCCGGGGAAACGTGGCACCCGGTGCCGGGTCGGGAACGCGCGCTCCTGCTGCTGACCGGCACGCTGGACCTGGAATGGACCGGGGGAAAGAAGACGCGCGTTTCCCGGTCCTCGTACTTCGACGAGGCCCCCTGGTGCCTGAGCCTGCCGGCGGACGCGGAAGCAGGGGTCACGGCGGTGGGCGCGGACGCGGAGGTGAGCGTGCATGCCACGGAAAACCCCCGCTCGTTTCCCGCCCGGCTGTTCACCCAGGAGGAGTGCCGCAGCGAAGCGCGCGGCAAGGGCACGATGGGGGAGACCTCCACACGGATCGTGCGCACGATCCTGGAAGACCCGCGCGCCTCGTGGTCTCACCTCGTGCTGGGTGAGGTGATCACGTACCCCGGCAAATGGTCCAGCTATCCTCCCCACCACCACCCGCAGCCGGAGATCTACCATTACCGGATCCAGCCGTCCCAGGGGTTCGGCCTCACGGCCATCGGGGACGAGGCGCTGGTGCTTCGGGACCGGGACACGGTGATCATTCCGCCCGGCGCGGTGCATCCTCACACCGCGGCCCCCGGCTACGCAATGTTCTACATCTGGGTCATCCGTCACCTGGACGGGAATCGCTATGGCGTGCCCACGTTCGTGCCCGAGCACGCGTGGGTGACGGACCCGAAGGCGAAGATCTGGGGCTAGAGCGGAGCCGCGGTCCGCGCCGCGGCTCCGAACGCTTCTATATCATCCCGTCCCAGCTGTTACGGACCTTGCCCTCCCGGGCCTCCGCCGCGGAGAACCAGTGCGCGGTCACGCTCTTCTGCTCGGTGAAGAAACGCACGCCATCCGTGCCCATGGTGTGCAGGTCTCCGAAGAACGACGCCTTGTGGCCGGTGAAGCCGAACATTGCCAGCGGCACGGGGATGCCGACGTTCACGCCCACCATCCCCGCGTGGGAACGGCGCGTGAACTCCCGCGCGTGGTAGCCGCTCTGGGTGTAGATGACGCTGCCGTTTCCGAACTCGTTCTCGTTGATCAGCTCCACGCCCTCGTCGAAGTCCTTCACGCGCTTGATGCAGAGCACCGGGCCGAAGATCTCCCGGTCGCCCACGCTCATGCCGCGCGTGACCCGGTCGAACAGCGTCGGCCCGAGGTAGAACCCCTTCTCGTAGCCGGCCACCGTGCGGCCGCGGCCATCCAGCACCAGCTCCGCGCCTTCCTCCACTCCCTTCCCGATCCACGAGACGACGCTCTGCCGGTGATCCTCGTTGACCAGGGGCCCGAGCTGGCTCGACGTGTCGTATGCCGGCCCGACTCGCAGGTCCTTCATGACCCTCACGAGCGTCTCCACCAGGTCGTCGGCGACGGCCTCCTCCACCACGGCCACGGGAAGCGCCATGCAGCGCTCCCCGGCGCACCCGCAGGCGGAGTTCACGATCCCGCGCGCGGTGCGCTCCAGCGCGGCGTCCCGCAGGACGAGCGCGTGGTTCTTGGCTTCCGTGAGCGCCTGCACGCGCTTGCCGTGTGACGCGGCCACCGAGTAGATGTGCTGGCCCACCGACGTGGAGCCCACGAACGAGATGCCCTTCACGTCGGGATGCGTCAGGAGGATCTCCGCCTCCTTCCGGGAGCAGGTAACGAGGTTGAGCACGCCCTTGGGAAGCCCGGCTTCCGCCCACAGCTCCATGATCCTCATGGAGCTGCGCGGGACGAAGCTGGCGGCCTTCAGCACCATCGTGTTGCCGGTGGCGATGCACAGCGGCGCCATCCACCCCATGGGGATCATGGCGGGGAAGTTCCACGGCGCAATGCCGGCGAACACGCCGACCGGTTCCAGCACCTGCGTGGTGTCATAGCCGGGGGTGGCGTTCATGATGGCCGGACCCTTCAGCAGGTGCGGCGCCCCGGCCGCGAACTCCACGACCTCCGTCACCTTCAGGACGTCGCCCTGCGCCTCGTCCCACACCTTGCCGTGCTCCTCCGCCACCAGGCGGGTGAGCTCCTCCAGGTGGGCGTCCAGCAGCGCCTTCATGCGGAAAAGGACCTGGACGCGCTTGTTCGGCGGCATGTCGGCCCACGCGGGGAACGCCGCCTTGGCGGCCCGGATGGCCTCTTCCACCTCTGACGGCGTGCACTGCGGCGCGCGCGCCACGATCTCCCCGGTGG
The DNA here is from genome assembly GCA_035686185.1 of Spirochaetia bacterium. Classification (GTDB taxonomy): domain Bacteria; phylum Spirochaetota; class Spirochaetia; order SZUA-6; family Fen-1364; genus Fen-1364. Next base: position 5,491 of record DASRZR010000237.1, read on the forward strand.
ACGGGTCGTAGCAATCCATATAGTGATCCGTGCGGGAAAGGCGCCACTCGCCTCCCACCCAGTAGTGAAGTTTCTTCGGTTCAACGGCTGTGATCATGGTCCCTGCGGGTTCCTCCTTGCGATAAAGGTACTCAGACTCACGCGCTCAGGTAATCAATGCTCCTGCGAAGCGCCGAGGCCAGCTCGTCTCGGCTCATCTTCTGCACCTCGGCCGCGAACGGCTCAAAGGAGATCAAGCCCTGGTAGCCGAGCGAGATCAGGTGGTCGATCTGCTTCTTGCTCGCCATCCGGTCCGCGGAAGACACGAGAACCCGCGCCCCGTCGCGCCACGTCTCTTTTGACGTGCCGGCCTCCACGCCGGAGACGTGGATGAGCCCCGCCCGGGACCGGGCGAAGTCCGCGTCGATGTCCTTCTCCGTGTCCGGCCCGAGGAAATGGTGGAACGTGTCGAACACGACCCGGTAGCACCCGAACCCGGACTTCTTCACGGCCTCCACGGCCACCACCACCGAGGACAGGGACGATTCGGTGAAGCCCAGCGGCTCCACCCATCCCTGGACGCCGGCCCGGGTGAACGCCGGCCCGTACGCTTGCAGCCCGGAAACGGTCTCTTCCAGGCGGGAACGCGCATCGCGCCGGTCCGCGCTGTCATTGTTGGGGCACATCACGACCGCCGCGCATTTCAGCGCCGACGCGACCTCGAGCATTTTCTCCAGCTCCGCGAGGTTCTCCTTCTCCCGCGATTTCAGGTTGAACTTCTGCAGCCCGTTGATGGTGAGGATGCCGATCCCGTGCTTGCGCGCGAGATCCAGGGCCTGCGCCGGCGGCATCCCGTCGGTGATGGCGCCCCCCGGCAGGTCGTTCCTGACCTCCACGTGGGACAGGCCGAGGTCCTTCGTGAACCGGAAGAAATCCTCCAGGCCCAACGAGGGACAGGTGATCCTGTTGATTGCAAAGCGTGCTCTGTCGATCATCATGAAACTCCTTTTCTGGCTCGCTTCCTAGCTTCTCTTCACGTTCTTTCGCACGTCGATCGTGACCGCCACGACGATGATGATGGCGCGCGCCACCTGCTGGAAGTCCGCGGAGACGTTCAGGATGTCCAGCCCGTTCTTCATGACGCCGATGATGAGCGCGCCGATCAACGTGCCGCCGGCGCTTCCCAGCCCGCCGGCAAGGCTCGTGCCTCCAATCACCGAGGCAGCGATGGCATCCAGCTCGTAGCCCAGGCCGAGACCGGGTTGGCCGGATCCGATCCGCGCGGTGAGCACGATGGCCGCCACGGCCGCGAGGAACCCGGCATACGTGTACACCATGATGAGGTAGCGGTTGATCTTGATGCCGGATACCACGGCGGCCTGGAGGTTGCTGCCCAGCGCATAGGTATAGCGGCCCCACAGCGTGTGCTGGAGGATGAGGTACGTGAGGGCCACGCACAGCAGCAGGATGATGGCGGGGTTCGGGATCCCCAGCACGTTGCCCTGCCCGATGGCCTGGAAGGCGTCCACGAGGCTGCCGCGCGGCCGGCCGTCCGAGTAGATGAAGGCCCAGCCACGGGCGAACGTCATCATGCCCAGCGTGGCGATGAACGGCGGGATCCTCAGCCACGCGATCATCGCCCCGTTCAGGAAGCCGGTGAACGTGCCCACGAGCAGCCCGATGAGAAGTACCGGCACCACCGGCCAGGGGTGTCCGCCGGGGAACAGGCGGTCCAGGGCATCCGAGGCCTGCAGGAGGCTGGCCACTCCCACGGAAACCACTGCCACGATGGAGCCGGAGGAAAGGTCGATGCCGGCCGTGACGATGCACATCGTGACGCCGAGGGCGATGATCCCGATCACGCTGATCTGCCGCAGGACGTTCAGCAGGTTGTTGATGCGGAGGAACAGCCCTCCCGACAGGATGGCGATGATGGCGCACAGCCCGATGAGGATCAGCAGGATGCTGTAGCGGCTCATCAGCTTCAGCACGGTGGATTCGCGTCGGGCAGCCACGACGGTCTCGATCACGGTTGGCCTCCGGGTTCTGTTCAGTAGTAGTGGACTTCCTGGAAGGTGCCGAGCGACTCGCCGGTGGCCATGTGGAGGATCTTCTCCTGCGTGGCCTCCGAGCGGGAAAGCTCGCCGATCTTCCGGCCTTCGTGCATGACCATGATTCGGTCCGACATCGCGAGGATCTCGGGCATCTCCGAGGAGATGAGGATGATCGCCTTCCCCTCCCGGGCAAGGCCGGACATGATCTTGTAGATCTCGCTCTTGGTGCCCACGTCGATTCCCCGCGTGGGCTCGTCCAGGATCAGGAGAGACGGCACGGTGGCCAGCCAGCGCGACACGAGCACCTTCTGCTGGTTGCCGCCGCTCAAGTACATCACGAGCTGGTCCAGGCTCGGCGTCTTGATCCGAAGCTGGCCCACCGCGGAGTCGCACAGACGGCGGAGCGCGCGGTGGCGTAGGAACAGCGCGTTGAGGTTGTTGCGGAGGCTCGGCATCACGATGTTGTCCCGCACGGACAGGTACAGGTACAGGCCGCTGCGCTTGCGGTCCTCCGTGAGAAAGGCCATCCCGTGCCGGATGGCGTCGGTGGGACTGTCGATCTTCACGGCCCTGCCGCGGATCTTCACCGTGCCGGCCTGGTGAGGCGTGACGCCGAACATCGACTCCATGACCTCGGTGCGGCCCGCGCCGATGAGGCCCGCCACGCCAAGGATTTCCCCGGCTCGCACGGAGAAAGAGATGTCGCGGAAGTAGCCCTGCCGGGTGAGCCCCTCCACCTCCAGGATCGGTTCCCCGAAACGGACGTCTTCCTTCTGGTAGAACTGGTCGATCGTGCGGCCGACCATCATGCGGATGAGCTTCTCCCGGGTGAGGCTCGGCGTGTCCTCGTGGCCCACGAGCTCGCCGTCCCGGTAGACGCTCACCTCGTCGGTGATCGCGAACACCTCGTCCATCTTGTGCGTGATATAGATCACCGCCACGCCGCGTTCTTTCAGGTCCCGGATGATGTCGAACAGGTGACCGACCTCCCGCTCCGTGAGCGCGGAGGTGGGCTCGTCCATGATGATGAGGTCCGCCTTCCGCGAGACGGCTTCCGCGATCTCCACGAGCTGCATCTGGGCGACGCTCAGGTCTCCCATGACCTGGCGCGGCTTCAGGTTGATCTTCAGGTCGGCCAGGATCGCCGCCGCCTCCCGATCGATGGCCGCGTGATCGATGAGCCGGAGGCGGTTCATGATTTCCCGGCCCAGGAAGATGTTCTGCGCCACGGTCATGTACGGAAGGGGGCTCATCTCCTGGTGGATCATCGAGATGCCCTGCGTGAGCGCGTCGTTCACGCTCACGAAGCTCACGGGGCGCCCGCGCAAGCGGATCGTGCCGCTGTCCGGGCGGTAGAGGCCGATGGCGATCTTCATGAGCGTGGACTTGCCGGCCCCGTTCTCTCCCATGACGCCGTGCACGGTGCCCGGCCGCACGGAGAGGCTCACGCCGTTGAGGGCGTGCACGCCGGGGAAGCTCTTGTGGATGCCGGCCATCTCCAGGATGTACGAATCGCGCCCGTTGACGGGGTCAGGGTTGTCGCTCACGCCACGTTCCTCCGCCGATGGAAACCGGGGAGCCGGCGCGCCGGCTCCCCGCCAGGCCATCGTGGCCTATTTCATGTACTTCTTGTAGTTGTCGTACGTCACGGGCTCGAAGGGGATCGGGGTGAACAGCGGAACCTGCTGGCCCTTCACCATCTTCATGGCGATCTGCACCGCGCCGCGTCCCTGGGCCGCGCCGTTCTGGAACACGGTCATGTCCAGCCTCTTGTCCGCGATGAACTTCAACGCGTCCGACGTGGCATCCACGCCCGTTACCAGGACCTTGTCCTTCATGTGCTTGGCCTCCAGGGCCAGCACCGCGCCCAGCGCCATCTCGTCGTTGTTGCAGATGATCGCGTCGATGTGCACGTCGCTGTTCAGCCAGTCCTCCGTGACCGACAGCCCGTCCGCTCGCGCGAAGTTGCCGGTCTGCTCGCGCACGACCTTCATGCCCGGGTACTTGGCGATGACGTCCTTGGTCCCCTGCGTGCGGCCGATCTGAGGGGCGGTCCCCATGGTTCCCATCAGGATGGCCACGTTACCCTTGCCCTTCAGCCTGTCGGCAACGAACTGCGCCTCCAGGTTGCCGGCCACCACCTCCGGGGAGGCCACCGCCACGGCCTTGCCGGCCGAGAGCGCCGAATCATCCGGCTTGCGGTTGAAATAGACCAGCGGGATGTTCGCCGCCAGGCATTCCTTGGTGATCGTCGGCGCAATAGTCTGGTCCACGACGTGGATCAGGATCGCATCCACGCCCTGGGTGATGAAGTTCTCGACGATCTTCAGCTGCTCGTTGGGATCACCCTTGGCGTCCCCCGAGACCACCTCAATGTTGTTCTTGGTCGCCTCGTCCGTGAGCTGGTCGAGGGCGTACCTCATGAACACGTCGTTGAACTTCTCGATGGTGACGCCGAACTTCAGCTTCTTCTGTGCCGAAGCCAGGACGGGCATCGCCATGAGGGCGACGAGCGCAAGGAGAAGAACCTTCCTCATACACACCTCCTCCGGAAGACTATTGGCGTTTGCTATGCAAACGCTTGCACGAAACCCCTAAAAAAACAAGAACACTTTCTCTTTTACAGCCATACTATTACCAGTTTCGACAAACGCTTGTCAAGCGAAAAAGCCCCGTGTCTCTACTTGTCCGGGTCCTCGATCATCTGGTCACGGATGAGCGCCACCAGGTCGTCCACTGCCTTGCAGAACTGCCGCAGTGTTCGCCGGGTGCAGGGATAGTCATCGAACTCCCGGGTGGACATCCCGTTCTCCTCGTACGCGCGCCGGAAGTCCGGGTACTTTCCCGTGAGCTCGTCCAGGATCCCCGGGTCCACCGGGCGATCCATGCGCGGCTCCACCGTCACGTCGGAGGCGTTGTAGCGCTTCTGCCATTCGAACGGAGGTGAGATCACCACGTCGCCGCCGATGAACTCGCTCCAGTGAAAGTGGTTTCGAAACGCCGCGGACAACAGGCGCAGGCGGTAGCCGCGTTGCCGGTAGATGCCGTACGCCTTCTTCATGACCGCCACGCCGGCCCACTCCATGATCCCGGGGTCGGTGATGATGCCGTTCTTCTCCGTGACAACCTTCAGCCAGTCGTCCAGCCGGCCCACCATCAGCGTGCACACCGGGCCCATGCGGCTGGTGTCCTTGCCGGCCTTCTCCCGGCGCTTCAGGCCGCGCTCGACGGCCTCCCCCACGGCCAGCGCCTGCGGCAGCGTGAAGCTCACCGTGGCGTTGATGCTGATGCCGCGCCAGGTGGCTTCCTCGATGGCCTCGATGCCGGCGTGCGTGGCCGGGATCTTGACGATGATGTTCGGCGCCAGCCCGCTGAAGTGCTCGGCCTGCTCCACGATCCGGGCCGGGTCCCGGTAGAGGCGAGGGTCGGTCTGGATGGACAGGCGTCCGTTCTTTCCCTTCTCCCGCTCGAACGTCGGCAGGAGAAGCGCGGCCGCTTTCTGCGACATCTCTTCCACCAGGCGCCAGGCGATCTCCCCATCCGTGCCCGTCTTCATCTCCCGGACAAGCTCCCGGATGCGGTCCTGCCAGAGGGACCACTCCTTTTTCAGCACGCCCAGCACGATCACCGGGTTGCACGTGGCGCCCACGGTTCCGTTCTGCGCAATGGAGTCCCCCAGTTCCTGGAGGGAACACGAATCGTTCCACAGGACCGTGGGTGTGGTGCGTGTCATCTGGTGGAGCCGGGTTTCCGTGGCGTTCTGCACGCTCATATTCCTGCCCTCCTGTGGATGAACGTCCGCGCCTTGCGCGCGTACTCGAACGGGTTGGCCTTGGCCGGGTCCTGCTCGGCCTCTACCACGTACCAGCCCCGGTAGCCGGCCTGGTCCAGGATCCGGAACACGGGGCCGAAGTCCACGCCACCGTCTCCCGGCACGGTGAATACGCCGTTTTTCACGGCCGCCAGGAAGCTCATGCGCTCGGCCCTCACCCGCTTGAGGACGCTCAGCCGCACGTCCTTCAGGTGAACGTGGCGGACCCGGGCCACGTGCTTCTTCAGCACCGCCGCCGGGTCCTCGCCGGAGAACGTGAGGTGGCCCGTGTCGTACAGGAGGTACAGGAGCGACGCGTCGGTGCTCTCCAGGAGGCGATCGATCTCTTCCGCGGTCTGCACGCCCGTGCCCATGTGGTGGTGGTACGTGAGCGTCATCCCTTTTTCCTTCGCGCGCGCCCCCAGCCGGTTCAACCCGTCCGCCAGGCGCCGCCACTGCTCGCTGCTGAACCGTGGCTTGCCATCGAACACGGGAACGTCCTGCCTTCCCTGGATGGAGCCTCCCTGCTCGGCCGCGCCGATCACCCGGGCTCCCACCGCGTGCAGGAAGTCCCGGTGCGCGAGGAAGGCCTTTTCCACCTCCTCGTAGGGTTGGGTCGTCAGGAACGAGCTGAACCACGCGTTGCAGATCTGCAGGCCGCGCAGGTCCAGCGCGCGCTTCAGCACGGCCGGATCCCGGGGATACTTGTTGCCCACCTCGCTTCCCTGGAAGCCCGCCAGCGCCATCTCGGAGATGCACTGCTCGAACGTGTTCTCCCGGCCAAGGTCGGGCAGGTCGTCGTTCGTCCACGCAATGGGAGCGATGGCGAGCCGCACGCGCGCCGCCGCGGGAGCCGCCGCCTTCCGGGGGGCAGCCTTCCTCGAGGCGGCTTTTCTCGGGGCAGCCTTCTTCGCGGTCTTGCGGACCGGCTTCTTCACAGTTTTCCTTGGTTTCATCAGAACTTCCTCGCGGTCTGGACTTCCCGGGCGATCTTCTGTGCCGCCTCTTCCACCTTCGGGTTCTCCGACACCTGCGCCGTGCCCACGCGCCACCACGACTCGTAGTCGTGTGTCATGGACTTCGGCGTGACCTTCACGTCGATCACGGTGGAAACGGAGCCTGCCATCGCGCTTTTCACGGCGGAGCGCAGCTGGTCCAGGGACGTGACCGTGTAGCCGCGCGCGCCGTAGCTTTCCCCGTTCTTCGCGAAGTCCACGGAAAGGAGGCTTCCGGTGAGGCGTCCGGTAGCCGGGTCCCGGCGCCGCAGGTCGTTGCCGAACTTCACGATGCCCTGGCTCTGCTGGAGGTTGTCGATGCACTGGTAGCCGGCGTTGTCGAACACCACGACGTGGATCTTCAGCCCCTCCTGGATAGCGGTGAGCAGCTCCGAGTGGAGCATGACGTACGAGCCGTCCCCCACGAGCGCGAACACCTCGCGTTCCGGCGCGGCCATCCGGGCGCCCACCGCGGCCGCGATCTCATAGCCCATGCAGGAGAAGCCGTACTCCATGTGGTAGGAGGTCTGCGTCCGGGTCCTCCACACGCGCTGCAGGTCTCCCGGGATGCTGCCGGAGGCGCCAACCACGATCGCGTCCCTTGGCAGGAGGGACTCGTTGAACTCGCCCAGCACGCGGACCTGGGAAAGGCCGGCCGGGTCGTCCTCCGTGTACAGGCGGTCCCATTCCCGGCGCCACTCCGCCTGCGCCTTCTGCACTTCATCCCGGTAGCCGGACTTCCAGCCGGCCGCCTTCAGTCCCGCGTGCAGCGCTGCCAGGCCTTCCCGTGCATCCGCGATCACCGTCACGGAGTTCATCTTGTCCGCATCAAAGGCATTCACGTTCAGAGAAAGCACTGACGCCGCCTGGTTCTTGAACAGGTTGCGCGAGCCGGTGGTGAAGTCCCCCAGCCGGGTTCCCACGGCAATCACCAGGTCCGCGTCACGGGCGATGCGGTTGGCGGCCAGGCCGCCGGTCACGCCCATGCCGCCAAGGTTCAGCGGGTGGTCCCACGGCACGGTGCCCTTTCCCGCCTGAGTCTCGCCGAACGGGATGCCGAAGGCCGTGCACAGCTCGGCAAACGCGGCGCCGGCCTCCGAGTAGCGCACGCCTCCGCCGCAGATCGCCACCGGCCTCCGGCTCGCCTTCACCAGCGCCACCGCCCGCTCGATCTCGCCCGCGGCGGGCGGCCGACGGCCGATGTGGTGCACGCGCTTTTCCAGGAACTCCGCCGGGTAGTCGTACGGCTCCCCCTGCACGTCCTGGGGGAGGGCGAGCGTGACCGGCCCGGTTTCTGCCGGGTCCGTGAGCACGCGCATGGCGTTGATGCACGCGGCCATGAGCTGCTCGGGCCGGTTCACCCGGTCCCAGTAACGCGACACGGCGCGGAACGCGTCATTCGCCGTGGCCGTGTAGTCGTGCCAGTGCTCGACCTGCTGCAGGACCGGGTCCGGCTGCCGGCAGGCGAACACATCTCCGGGAAGGAACAGCACCGGGATCCGGTTCACGAGCGCCACCCCGGCGGCGGTCACCATGTTCAGGGCGCCGGGTCCGATGGAGCTCGTGACCGCCAGGATCCGCCGGCGGTTGCTCTGCTTGGCAAACCCGATGGCCATGTGCGCCGCGCCCTGCTCGTTGTGGCCCTGGAAATAGGTCAGGGAGTGGTCACCGGCGGCCAACGCCTCCCCGAGCCCGACCACGTTTCCGTGTCCGAAGATGCCGCCCACGCCGGCAACGAACTTCGTTTCCACGCCGTCCATCTCGACGTACTGCGCGTCCAGGAACTTCAGCAGCGCCTGGGCCATGGTGAGCCGCGCGGTGGCGCGGCCACCGGTGCCCGCCCGATCCGGGCTCATGCGTCTACCTCGGAGATCTTCACCGGCCGGCCTTCCGCCACCGACTTCCTTGCGGCGAAACCCATGAGCAGCGGCTTCAGGCCATCGATATCGCCCACGGGGCAGGGCTTGTTGTCCATCACCATGTCGAAGAACGCGTTCATCTCGTCCACGAACGCCTGGTGGTAGCGCTCCAGGAAGAAGTACAGCGGCTTGTCGCCGGAAACGCCCGTCTCGTTGGAAAGCGTCACGGAAGACGGGGTGTCGTTCGTGCAGGCCAGCGCACCTTTGGACCCGAACACCTCCACGCGCTGGTCATAGCCATAGGTGGCCTTGCGGGAGTTGTCGATGACGCACAGGGCGCCGTTGGCAAACGTGATGGTCACTACGGCGGTGTCCACGTCACCGGCCTTTCCAATGGAGGTATCCACGAGCACCGCGCCCTTGGCGTACACCTCCACGGCGTCGGAGCCCGTGAGGTAGCGCGCCATGTCGAAGTCGTGGATGGTCATGTCCAGGAAGATCCCGCCGGAGACCTTCACGTACTCCGGCGGCGGCGGCGCCGGGTCCCGGGAGGTGATGCGCACGATGTGCGGCTCCCCCACGGCGCCCTGGTTCACGAGGTCGCGCACCCGGCGGAAGTTGTGGTCGAACCGACGGTTGAAACCCACCTGGATCTTCACGCCGGCCTTCTTCACGTCCGCCAGCGCCTTCTTCACCTTGGCCACGGTGAGGTCCACCGGCTTCTCGCAGAAGATGTGCTTGCCGCGCGCCGCGGCGGCGCTCACCAGGTCCGCGTGCGTGTCGGTGGAGCTGCAGATGATTACGGCCTTGATCTCGGGATCGTTCAGCACGTCGGCGGGATCCGCGCTCACCTGGGTGACGCCGAGGTGCCCGGCCCAGTCCCGCACCTTGTCCGCCGCGATGTCCGCGATCCTCGCGATGCTCGCGCGCGGGATGTGTGCCGTGATGTTCTCCGCGTGGATCTTCCCGATCCTCCCAGCCCCGATCAGCCCGACTTTCATGGCCCCCTCCTCTGCATTCTCGTCGTTCTCATCCCCGCGGCGCCGGCATGGCGCGCGGGGAAGCAAGTCGAACCAGCTCGTCGTTGCGGAACGAGCGGGTAGCGGCAAACGCCACCTCCGTGGCCCGCGTGCCGTCCTGCACGCTCACGTGCGGCCGGCGTCCCTGGCGGATGCAGTCCACGAACTCCTGGCACTCCGCCAGGTAGGCGGATTCGAACCGCTCCAGGAAGCTCTGCGAGCATTCCCGCACCACGCCGCGGGAATCCAGGATTTCCACGAGATCTTTCTGCGGCACGGCAGCAATCCGCAGCGTGCCGCGGGTCCCGATGATCTCCGTTTCCACGGCGTAGCCATGCGCCGCGGTGCGGCCGGCCAGGAAAAACGCCATGGCGCCCGTGTCGAACCGGGCGAACGCCGCCAGGTTGTCACCATCCGCGTGGGCCGCGAACTCGGGGTGCGCGTAGCAGCCCCCGGCCGCATAGATCGTCGAGACCTCGCCACCGAGCATCCATCGTGCCAGGTCGATGTCGTGGACTGACATGTCCATGAACTGCCCGCCGGAGCTGGGAGCAAACCGGATGGCCCCCTCGATGGCGGATTCGGGGTCCACGGAGTAGCCCCGAAAGAGGATCGGTGTGCCGATCTTTCCCTCGTCAATGAGCTGCTTGGCCCGGCGGTAGGAGGCGTCGTAGCGACGCATGAAACCGAGCATGAACACGCTCGACGGGTTGCGCGCCACGGCCTGCTCGGCGGCCCGGCATTCCTCCAGCGAGATGCCCAGCGGCTTTTCGCAGAACACGTGCCGGCCGGCATCCAGCGCCGCGCTGACCTGTCGGCAGTGCTCCGCGGAGCTGGAGGCAATGAGCACGGCATCCAGGCCGTTGTCCGCGATCAGGTCCTCGAAGCGCGTGTATCCGCGCGGCACGCCCCAGTCCCGCACCTGCCGCACGCGCTCGGGCTCCAGGGCGCAGGCAGCCTCCAGCCGCGCGCCGGGCACACGGAACGCGAGGTTCTCCGCGTGTTTCATGCCGAGCCGTCCAAGCCCCACGATGCCCACGCGGACCTCTTCCATGGTCAGGACCCTGCCACCACCTTCGTGCTGTCCCGCACCACCAGGCGGGGAGAGAGCACGATCCGGCGCGCGGCTTGCACGGGTCGGCGCACCGAGGAACGGGGCGGCGGGCCCGCGTGCCGGGAGCGCACGAGCTCCAGCAACCGCTCGCAGGTGACCAGGGACAGCTCCTCCCGAGGCTGGTGGACGGCCGTGAGGCTGGGCCGCATGGCCGCCGCAAGGTCGGTGTCATCGTAGCCGACCACGGCAAGGTCATCCGGGATGGACACGCCGATCTCCCGGGCCGCCAGGATGGCGCCGATGGCCATCAGGTCGTTCAGCGCGATGATGCCGTCGTAATCGCGGAGCGTCGCGCGCTTGCTCATCACGAGGTTGTAGCCGGACTCGATGGTCATGTCGCCGCGAAGCTCGTTCTCGGGTCCCGGCACCACGCCGGCTTCCTTCAGGCCGCGGTGCACGCCCTCCATGCGCAGGTCCCATTCGCGGTGGTGGGGCCGATCGCCCTTGGCACCGATGCACAGGATGCGCGAGCGGCCGATCGATACGAGATGCCGGGCCGCCAGCAGGCCTCCCAGTTCGTTGTCCGGGTAGATGATGTCCACGTCCGCGGGACACTCCTCCGGGGGCGGATAGTGCGAGAAAACGAACGGGATCTCCTTGGACCGCAGGAACTCGATGAGGTCCCGGTCGATGACGGGCTGCACGATGATGAGCCCGTCCACCTTCTTTCGGCTCACGAGCTTCTTGATGTTGTTGCGTCCCGAGAAGTGGTTCGTGAGGAAGGCCACGATGAGGTCGATATCGTTGCACTCCAGGACGCTGCGCAGCGCGTTGTGCAGCGTGCCGTGATACATCTGCACGCCGAAGCGGTCGTAGTCCGGAGGAAGGATGATGCCGATGGTGCCAACGCGCCGGGTGATGAGGCTGCGGGCGTGCGCGTTGAACTCGAACCCGAGCTGGTCTGCCACCACGCGCACGCGGCGGCGGGTGCTCTCCGGGATCAGTGTCGAATCATTGAGGGAACGCGAAACGGTTGCCATGCTGACGCCCGCCGCCTCCGCGACGTCCCGCAGCGTGGTTTCCTTGCAAACGTTTGCATTCATCCGGCGTTACTATGGGACCGGCCCGGCGATTTGTCAAGACTGAGGGAGATCAGGGAACCGGCGCCGGTTCTCTTGGAAGCTTGAACGGGGTCACCCCGACGCCTTCCACGAAGCACAGCGGGAAGAGGTTCCCGGCGAAGATGGAGAGCACCGCCACGACGGCGAGCCTGCCCTGCAGGGAGAACGCCAGCGAAGAAGACCCCATCCGCCGACGCCGGGCGAGGACGGCAAACCACAGCGTAGCCAGCGCCTGTATGGCGCGCGCCGCCACCCACAGTCGCGTGCACCAGGAACGGACGCGCGTCCGGGCTGGCACGGGAGCTCCATGCGATCATGAGCACGGCGCACGCCACGACGATGCTGAAGATCTCCACGAGGCTGTGAAACAGCAGGTAGTTGTAGCGGCTGGCCAGCCAAAGCGCGGCCGCCAGCGCCAGGGCGAGCGCCGCCGCTTGCGCTATCTGGAGCTCCCGCGGAAGCGGAGCGCCGAGGACCGTGCTCGCAGGCGGATCGGCGGTGCGCATTTGCTTCCATCGTGGCGCATTCTCGGAAAATGGCGACCTGCACCTGCAGTTCCGCGCCCTCTGCTCCACTGCGTTCCGATCTGGAACTTTTCGCATTCTTACGGGTAAGGAGCAGCGGCCGCTCAGAAGACGCTGGGTGGACGATTGATGCGGTCAAATCATTCCTGGATTTGGATTTACATACAGGTCGTCCCCCCTTTGCGGCCATGCACGATTCATGGCACGCAAAATGCATCCGTTAAGTTTAATTACTCACTTAATTCCATTATTTCCACAAATCAAGGAGTTGGCAACATGAAAACTGGACTCAAACTGACGCTTGGATTCCTGTGTGTTGCAGCGGTAGGCCTGACAATAGGCCTGGTGGGAATCATGAGCTTGAAGTCCGTGGCGGCTGCAGATACCGCCATGTACGAAAAACAGACTCTCGCGGTTTCGTACCTGCTGTCCATGGACGAGGCGTTTCAACGCGTGAGAATCAACATTCGAGACATGGTCACGGCGAACACCGACGATGAACGGGCCACCTACGCGAGCACCATCGCGTCCTTGAAGGACGTGATCGACAAGAATCAGGCCCTCTACGCGAAGACGATTCAGACAGAGACGGGGCAGAAGCTGTTCGATGCCTACGTGGCCGCGAGCAACGCCTATGCCGATCAATTCTCACAAGCCGTCGAGCTTGCCAAGCAGGACAAGGACCAGGAAGCGAACACGATCATCCTCGGCCCCGGCAGGACCGCCGCGCAGGCCGTCCAATCGGCGCTGAGTGACCTGGTGAACCGCAAGGTGACGAACGCGCAAACCATGGCGGCAGCGGATGTCGCGCTCGCCGACCGGTCCACCCTCATCGTGATCCTCTCGATCGCCACCGGCGTCGCCTTGTCGGTGCTCCTGGGGTTTCTCCTGACACGATCCGTCACCCGCCAGCTCGGAACGGAACCGGCCGTCATGGCGGCGATCGCCCGGCGCGTTTCGGAGGGAGACCTGACCATCGATCTGACGACGCATGGCGGGCGGGAGGCAATCGGGGCGTTCGCCGCCATGGCCACGATGGTGGAGAGACTGCGCACGATGGTCGCCACCATCAAGGACAGCGCCGAGCAGGTAGCCGCCTCCAGCGAGCAGATCAGTGCCAGCTCCCAGAAGCTCGCCGAAGGCACGCAGGTCCAGGCGTCCACCCTGGAAGAGACGAGCGCTTCCATGGAAGAGCTCACGGCGTCCATCGACCAGGTGGCGGAGCACTCCCAGTCCCAGGCATCGGCAGTCGAACAGGGCACCGCCTCAATGTCGCAGGTGGAGAAGGCCATCGAGAAGGTTTCCGAAAGCCTGGGAGCGATCTCCGATCTCGCGAAGAGGTCAGTCGAGAACGCCCTGCAGGGCGCGAAGGCGGTCTCCGAGGTGGTCACCGGAATCAACCGGATCGCCGAAAGCTCTGAAAGGATCGGGGGAATCGTGACCGTCATATCGGATATCGCGGACCAGACGAACCTTCTCGCCCTCAACGCCTCCATCGAGGCGGCGCGCGCCGGAGAGCACGGGCGCGGGTTCGCCGTGGTGGCCGACGAAGTAAGCAAGCTGGCAGACCGCAGCGCGGCCTCCACCAAGGAGATCGACCTCCTGGTCAGGGAGAGCATCCGCAGCATCACCGCCGGGGTGGCCACCGCCCGCAGCTCCCAGGAGGCCATGGAGCAGATCCGCGGAGCCTCTCAGCAGGTGAGCGACATGATCAGCAGGCTCGCCGCCTCCATGAACGCGCAGGTAGACGCCGTGACCGCGCTGGCGCGGGCGCTGCATCGCGTGG
>DASRZR010000238.1:0-3611 GCA_035686185.1 Spirochaetia bacterium
CTTCGCGGGGTTCGCCGTCCTCGCGTTCTCCGGCCTCTTCAACGTGCTCCAGGCGAGCTTCTTCGTTCCACGCATCGAGAAGGCATACCAGGCCGACCTCGCGTCCGTGGCCACGGTGATCGAGCGGTTCCACGCCGCGAACCTGGAAGCCTATGGCGCCATTGCGGGCAGGGACTTCGTGGGCGCGTCCTTCGCGCAGAGGGTGACGGACGCGACGATCACGTCGTGGAAGGAAACGCTATCCCAGCCCGGGCTTTCGGGCGTGAGGCTGCTGAACGCGGACGGCCGACGGATCCTCTACAGCAGCTTTCTCGACCTCGACGTCAAGGATCGAACCCCCGGCGGGCTCTCGTTCAAGAACTACAACGATGACAAGACCGAGCTGCCTGCCGAGCAGCTCGCGGTGCCTCCCTCGGGCGCGCCCCGCGTGGTCATCGACGGCGCGCAGGGGCGGTTCATCTACGTGTTCCCGGTCAGCGTCACGGCCGCGGGACAGACGCAGGCGGGAACTCTCGCTTTCTACGTGTCCAAGGCGGAGCTCCGCAGCCAGCTCGCCTTTTCCTCGGGGTTCTCCGTGGACCAGCTTGACCTCGTAGACACGAGGGGCGTCCTGATCAACGGCCCCCCGGGCCTGCTGGTCAACGGGCCCGAGGCTTCCAGGGGTGTGGGCGATGCGCTGGGCGCCATCTGGAACCAGGTGGGCTCCGCGCCGTTCGCGGCGCCTCTCACGCTCAAGCTCTCCGACGGCCCGGCCACGGTGTACCGCACGTTCAACCGCCGCCTGGAGCAGGGAGGAATTGCCTGCCTCCTGGTGCCTGCGTCGCGGTTCGAGATGACCGACCTGATGAAGGGGATGCTGCTGGGCACCTTCTTCTTCACGGTGTTCCTCCTGCTGTATCTCCTTCTCAACCTCCGCACCGACCCCCTGGAGGTGCTTCGTCAGCGCGTGAAGCGATTCCAGATCCAGCTCATTACCGATCTCGTGGAAACCCCGGGCGGCGCGGACTGGAAGCGCTGGCGCGGCGAGATCGAGGCGCGCAAGGACGAGATCACCTGGCAGATCCAGCGGGGTATCGGCAGGGTCTCCCGCAAGAAGAAGCCCCAGATCGATGAGTACATGACCAAGAGCTGGGCGGAGATCATCGACCTGGTCTCCCGCCGGGCCGAGGCGCCGGCAATGCCCGTCGCGGCGGCGGACTTCTCGCGACTGGAGTCGATGATCCAGGCCGCGCTTCGAAACGCGAACTTCGTGCTGCCCGCGCCGCGCGCGGCCGGGGCGGGGTCCGCAACGGCTGAGCCTGTGGCTCGCACCGGTGCCGCGACGGGCGGTCAGGCGAGGCCGTTGGCCGCACCGGCTGTGGCCGTGGAAGAGGCCGAAGCTGTCGAAGAGGCAGAGGCCCCCGAGGAAGCAGAGGCCGTAGAAGAGGCAGAGGCGGCGGAGGAAGCAGAGGCCGTAGAAGAGGCAGAGGCCGTAGAAGAGGCAGAGGCCGCGGAGGAAGCAGAAGCCGTAGAAGAGGCGGGGCCAGAAGAAGTCGCCCAGTTTGTCGAAGGGGTGGAAGAGCCCGAGGGCGCCGAGACGGAGGCAGTGGTGCTGGCGGCCCGCGCGGAAATCGCAGCCGAGCAGGCGGCTGCCCGGCGCAGGGACGAGGCATCATCGGACGCCGCGCGCACGGTCGCGGCAGCGGAGCCCTCGGCGGACCAAAAGGCCGAACCGGAGATCGAGGAGTTCGTCCCGGACGACGCGCTGATCCTGG
This sequence comes from Spirochaetia bacterium, assembly GCA_035686185.1. Classification (GTDB taxonomy): domain Bacteria; phylum Spirochaetota; class Spirochaetia; order SZUA-6; family Fen-1364; genus Fen-1364. The sequence continues at coordinate 1,755 of DASRZR010000238.1, forward strand.
AGGACGAAGAGCCGAGCACGCAGCCCGCGGCGCGACCCATGTCCGCGGGGCCGCGGGAAGGCGCGGGGGACGGGAAGGCCGCCGGGGCGGAGCATGGAGCCGCCGGATCCCTGGAAGAGCTGGCCGAAGCCGAGGCGGTCGAAGAAGCAGAGGCCGTCTCCGACGTGGAAGCGGTCTCGGAAGCGGAGCCGCTGGAAGCCGCAGTTTTCGCGGAGCAGCCGGTTCCCGAAATGCCCGCGGTGATCTCTCTCGGCGACCTCGACGCTCCGGGCGCCGGCGTGAGCGCAGGGCAAGCGATGGTGGTGCCGGGAGTGGAGTCCGTCCGGCGACCGGCCCGCGGGCAAGGCCTGCTGAAGACGGCAATGGCCGAACGGGCCGGGACACGGGGCCCGTCGCGCGCCACCGCCGATCAAGCCGCGGAGCAGGTGTTCTTCCCGTCTGACTCGGAGCTCCTGGAGGAGCTGATTCCCGTGAAGGAAGTCCAGCCCCTGCCGCCCCTTCCGGTGGAAGAGGGGCTGGAGATCCTGCCCGCGGTGGAGGAAGGGGGGCGCCGGGGTCCTACCGCCGAGGACGGCGCCTGGGCGCTCCGCGGCACCGAGGACGGAGCCGTGTTTGCCCGCCTGGAATCCGAACCCGAGCCGTTTGCCGGCATCCCGTATGGACCCGTGGAGCCGCGGGCAGACGCGCCCGGGGCGTCGCCGGCGCGAGCCGGTGCCCGCCGGACGCCGGAGCCCCCGCAGCCCGGCGCGGCACGCCCGCGGGCGGCGCAGCCGGCTCGCGCGCAGGTCCAGCCCACGCCCCTGCCCGCGGACGAGGTGGAGGACCTGGAAGCCGTCGAGGAGGCGGAAGGGGCGGAGGGCGTCGCGCAGGCGGGTGGAACCGACGGTGCAGCGGAGCTTGCCGCGCTGGTGACGTCGGGGGCCATCAAGCTCCTGACTGTCGAGCAGCTTGCCCGGTCGGTGGAGGAGGGGAAGTCCTCCATCGTCATGGAGGGCGGGGTCTTCCGGGTCAAGCCCGAGCTGTACACCGCTGACGCGCAGCCCGGCGGGAAGCGGGGACCCGAAGGGTTGAGGGAGCTGGTCACCGAGGTGGTGCGCGGTCCCGAGCCTGCAGTCAGCCCGCGTCCGGCCGGGGGCTCGGAGGACCTCACCGAAGTGGGCATCGGGGGCATCGGCGACCTGCTGAAGGACGAGGACATGTTCGACCTGTCCAAGGTGGTGTCCGCGGAAAAAGGGGCACCGTCCGAGGACCTGCTGTCCGTGGACCAGGACAAGAGCAACCCCATCCCGCTGAAGCGCGGCGGCCTGGACTACGATACGTTCCTTGCCGCCTATCCCCGGTCGTTCACGCATACGACCCAGATGAAGTCCCTGGTGGAGATCTCCCGCAGGGTGTCCGCGGTGTGCGCCGGGCTGCTCGTGAAGAAAGCCACCGGGTACGTGCCCGATCTCACGGTCGGCCTTGGGGAGAAGTCCGTCCAGGCGTTCCACTTCGACCTCCGGGAGCCTGTATCCGCGGAGATCCTGAATCCGCGCAAGGCCGCTGTGGTGAACAAGAACCTGGGCGAGATCGGGCTTTTCAGCCCGCGCTTCGACGCGGAAGACATCCGCTACATGAAGCGCCTCATGCTGGTCCCCGCGATCTTCCGCGGCCAGGAGGCGTTCCTTTTCCTTTCGTTTACCAGCGAAACGGAAATCGTTCCTGGCACAATTCTTTCGAAACTGATCGTAAAGTAGCGGTTCCTATCGTTAGTTACGGGTCACATCTCTTCGGTTGACGGCGAACCGTTTCCCTTGACAAAGCCTGGAAACTCATCTAAGCTTATGAATGATTATACAACCCTAGTGGAGGAAGGAA
>DASRZR010000239.1:0-4438 GCA_035686185.1 Spirochaetia bacterium
TACCGCCCTCACGCTGCTGAACCTGCGACACGTGAGAAGGAACGCCGGACAGGTTCCGCCGCCGTTCACCGGCATCGTGGACGCGGAGACGCACGCCCGGTCGGTGCACTACACGCTCACCCGCGGCACTTTCGGCATGGCGGCGGGGGCCGTCTCGGCGGCCGCCACGCTGGCGGTGGTGCTGACGGGCTTCCTGGGGTACCTCGACTCGCTCGTGCGGCAGATCCCCGCTCATCCCTACGTCCAGGGAATCCTCCTGATGGCGGCCGTGTCCCTGCTGTTCGCGATCGTCCGCCTGCCGTTCTCGCTGTACTCCACGTTCGGCATCGAGGCCCGGTTCGGGTTCAACCGCACCACGGTGAGGCTCTACGTGATGGACATGCTGAAGGGCCTGGCCATCTCCGTGGCACTCGGGGTGCCGCTGCTCCTGCTTCTGTTCTGGTTCGTGGACAGGAGCGGCGCATGGTGGTGGGTATGGGCGTTCGGAGCGCTCACCGCCTTCCAGCTCATCATGAGCATCCTGGCCCCGCTGGTCATCGCCCCGCTGTTCAACAAGTTCACGCCGCTGCCGGATGGCGCGCTGAAGGATCAGATCATGGGGCTTGCCACGCGCCTGGAGTTCCGCACCCGCGGGATCTTCGTGGTGGATTCCAGCCGGCGCTCGGGTCACTCCAACGCCTACTTCACGGGCCTGGGGCGCGCCAAGCGGATCGTGCTGTTCGACACGCTGGTGAGCTCTCACACGGAGCAGGAGATCGTGTCCGTGCTGGCGCACGAGATCGGTCACGAGAAGCGCGCCCATATCAAGAAGGGGCTTGCACTCTCGGTGGTGATGTCACTGGTCGGTTTCTGGATCCTGAGCCTTCTGCTGCACTGGACGCCGTTGTACACGGCGTTCGGATTCTCGCAGCCGGGATCCGCCGAGCTTCTCGTGCTGCTCGCGTTCTGCTCCGGGCCGTTCACGTTCTTCCTGCAGCCGATCTTCACGGCCCGCTCCCGCCGGCAGGAATACGAAGCGGACCGCTTCGCGGTTCAGGGCGTGGGCTCGGCCGACGGGCTGAAGTCCGCGCTCCTGCGGCTGAGCCGGGATAACCTCTCCAACCTGTCCCCTCATCCGTGGTACAGCTTCTTCCACTACTCCCACCCCACGCTGGCGGAACGCATCGCGGCGCTGGAGCGGGAGGACCGGGCCCTGCGGGAGAAAGAGCCCCGGACGTTCTCGCCGGCCTGAAAGGAGAGAGAAGATGGCGCAGACCGGGGCGGAAACCGTTTCCTGGAACCTGGACGACCTCGTTCCGCCACCCGTGCAACCGGGCGTGGAAGCGGTGCTCGCCGCAGCCGAGCAGCGCGCGGACGCCTTTGGCGCGCGCTACCGCGGACGCGTGGCCGAGCTGGACGGGGCCGGCCTGGCCGGGTTGCTCACCGAGTACGAGCAGATCCTGGAAGCCGTGGGCCGGGCGGAGAGCTTCGCGTCCCTCTGGTGGTCCGCGCGGAGCGATGAGCCGGCCCGCGGCGCGCTGCTGCAGCGGGTCTCCGAGCGGCAATCGGCGCTGGCGCAGAAGCTGGTGTTCCTCGATATCGAGTGGGCCAACGCCCCGGACGAGCACGCCCGGGGGCTCCTGGCGGATCCCGCGCTGGCGCGCTGGCGGCACTGGCTGCTCACCGCGCGCCGCTACCGCCCCCACCTGCTCTCCGAGTCGGAGGAGAAGGTCCTGGCGGAGAAGTCGGTCACCGGCCGGCAGGCCTGGACTCGGTTCTTCGATGAGACCATGGCGGCCACGCGTTTCTCCTGGAAGGGAGAACAGGTGCCCGCGGAGGTCGTGCTCCGCCAGCTCTACGACGCGGACCGGCAGACGCGACGCGCCGCGGCCGGGGCCATCACGGAGGGGCTCCAAGGGATCCGGCGCATCACGACGTACGCGTTCAACACGCTGCTGGCGGAGAAGGCTTCCGATGACCGCCTTCGACGCTATCCAAGCTGGATCTCCTCCCGCAACATGGACAACCAGGTGGCGGATTCCACCGTGGACGCGCTGGTGGCAGCGGTCACCTCCCGGTACGGGATCGTGGCGCGCTACTATCGGCTGAAGAAGAGACTGCTGGGGCTGGAGGAGCTGTTCGACTACGACCGCTACGCGGCGCTGGCGGCCGCCGCCCGGAGCTACTCCTGGGACGATGCCCGGCAGATCGTGCTTGGCGCCTACCGGCGGTTCCACCCGGCGATGGCGGAGATCGCCTCGATGTTCTTCGACAAGCGGTGGCTGGATGCCGCGGTTCGGCCGGGGAAGCGCGGCGGGGCCTTCTCCGCTTCCACGGTACCGTCCGCCCATCCCTACATCCTTCTGAGCTTCCAGGGGACGGCGCAGGACGTGATGACCCTTGCGCACGAGCTGGGCCATGGCGTGCACCAGTACCTGGCCCGGGACAAGGGCGTCCTCCTTCAGAACACGCCGCTCACGACGGCGGAGACCGCCTCCCTGTTCGGAGAGACGCTCGTGTTCCACGATCTCCGCGGCCGGGAGAAGGACGCGTCGGTGCTCCTGTCCATGCTCGTTCGGCAGATCGAGTCCTCGTTCGCCACGGTGTTCCGCCAGGTTGCGATGAACCGCTTCGAGGCGGCAGCGCACACGGCGCGCCGCGAGCGGGGAGAGCTCACCACCGAGGACCTGTCCGGGATGTGGACGGAGACGCAGCGCGCCATGTTCGCAGACAGCGTCACGCTCACCGAGGATTACGGCATCTGGTGGAGCTACATCACGCACTTCGTGCACGTTCCGGGCTACGTCTACGCGTACGCGTTCGGAGACCTCCTGGTGCGCTCGCTGTACCGCCGCTTCCAGTCAGCCGGGTCCGACTTCCCGTCGCGCTACCTGCGGATGCTCGCCGCCGGCGGCTCGGACTGGCCGGAGGCCATCGTGAAACCGCTCGGCGTGGACCTGTCGGACCCGGGCTTCTGGAACCAGGGGCTCGACCTCCTGGAAGAGATGGTCCGGGAGGCCGAGAGTCTTGCCGGGGAAACAACGGCGGCCGCGACGAGTCCCCGCGATACTTGATTTTCGCGGAAAAGTGAGTACGATTCTGAAGCGGGAGCGTGCCACCGGGCGCACATCGGCCGGGGGGACGGATCGTTCATCCGGGATAGAAAGCTAAAGGAGTGAGTACATGACCAGGAATTACCTCGTGTTCCTCTTCGGGCTGTTCATCATCCTGATCTTCAGCTTCGCCTTCTGCTACGTGGCGATCTACAGCGAAGTGCTGATCTCCGGCATCTTCGCGCTCGTGGGCTTCCTGGTCGCGTTCGCCATCGCGATCATCATCGGCCTGGCCTCGCGGGAGGAAGGTGGATCGCTGTACATCTGGTTCTTCTCGGTTGCCGTCGTCACCGGGATCGTGCTCGTGTGGTACCTCTCCCGGGCCGGTACGCTGCTGAAGGTCTGGTAGAGGAGCTTTCACGCAAACGAAAGCCCCCGTTGATCGGGGGCTTTTTTGTGCCCGGGTCGGCTCTTCGCGGCCCGCGCGGCGCCGCCGCCTTCTCACTTCGCGGGGCGACGCCCCCGCGCGTTCACCAGGGCCACGCCGCCCATGGCGAGCACGCCGCCGGCCACGTCGATGAGGGACGGGGCCTCGCCGAGCCAGGCCCACCCCACGAGGAACGCAACGACCGGCACCATGAACAGCATGCTGGAGGCACGGGAGGCCGGCAGCCGGGACAGCACCACCGCCCACGTCACGTAGGCGAGCGCCGCGGGGCCGACGCCGAGGACGATCACGGCCAGCGTATCCCCGGGGGCCGCGACGTGCATCTCGGCCCACAGTCCCCCGGAGAACGGGAGAAGCAGGATGGTGCCGGCCCAGATGGCCAGGGTGGTGAGCTCAACCGGCCCGTATCGGGAGAGCATGGACTTCTGCAGGATGTTGTAGGCGCTCGCGGAGATGGAGGCCAGCAGGATCAGCGCGGCGCCCCACCCGAGAGTGAAGCCCGAACCCTTGCCCAGCGCAATGAGCAGCGCCCCGGCAAAGCTCACGCCAATCCCCAGCCACCCGGTGGGCCGGAGGCGCTCGTGCAGGAAGAAGGTGGCGGCCAGCGCGGTCCAGATCGGAAGCGTCTGGATCAGCAACGCGGCAGGTCCGGCGGGGACCGTCAGCTCCCCGGTGTTCAACGCGATGTTGTAGAACGAAAACCCCAGCAGGCCCAGCGCGCCGATCAGCGGGACATCCCGCCAGGAAGCCGGGCGCACGCCCCGCGGCCCGCCCGCTCCCGCGACGCCCCGGATAACGGCGATGACCGCCAGCGCCACGGAGGCGGCGAGGAACCGCAGCAGCGCCAGGTGAGCCGGCGAATAGGAGTGAAGGCCGGCACGGATGCCGGCAAAGGCGGAGCCCCAGAACACGATGGTGACCGCCGCCGCCGCGGCGCCCGGCGCCGACCGGGAAGAGG
>DASRZR010000240.1:0-2790 GCA_035686185.1 Spirochaetia bacterium
CCCCCCGTCCTCGTACGCCACCCATGGGTTTCCGCCGCTGTCCACCGCGAGGGAGATATTGCTGGGCCCGGTGTTGAACGAGGAGCTTGACCCCACCGCCATCCACGAGCTGCCAGTCCATTCCTGGACCACGACCCTGTCCAGGGTTGAATCCCTGTAGGCGAGAAACGGCGTGCCGCCCGGGTCCAGCGCCAGCGCCGTGGCCGTCCAGGACGTTGACAACTGAACGAAATCGGCCGAACCGACCGGCAGCCAGCCGGTGGCGGGGGTGTAGCTCATCACGTTCGCGTAGTACAGCCCGGCAGACGGGTGAGTGTATGCCACGTACAGCGTCCCGTCGGGGGCGCCGGCAATATGCACGGACTCGGCCGTGACGCCGCTGAAGCCTGCGCTTCCCACGTAGCCCCAGGTCCCGCCGGAATACCTCTTCACGGTCACCGCAGCCCCGGCGGCTCCGTCCTCGAACGCCACGTACGGTGTGCCGGTGGTCTTATTGATGGCGACGGAGGTGTAGGCGACGTTCGTCGTGGTGAACGTCCCGCCTCCCACCGTTGTCCAGGATCCGACGGTCGAAGGGCTGCCTGACCAGAGCGAGCTGAGGGACACTGCGCTGCAGCCGACGAGGAATCCTGTGGCAACGCCGACAACGGCGCGAGCCGCCCGGAGGACGGTTTTCCTGCACCCCATTCGCTGACCTCTTGATTGCCTGTTTCTGGAAAGGCTGGAGACCGAATGATAGCAGACAGGTGTGCCGGGCGCAAGCCACCCTTGCAGGAGGCCGGGGACGTACTGAGTGTCTCCTACGCGGCATCCTCCGCGGGCCCGTCCACTCGCACCGGGCGGGGCTGGGGCAGCGGCTGTGACCGGCGGGAGATCTCCCGCGTGATGATCTGACGGACTTCCCGCCACTGGTCCAACAGGGGAATGCTGTCCAGGACCTGGCGCAGCTTGCGCTCATCCATCAGCTCGGCGAGCATGTGGACCCCCACGAGCGCGACAAAGGCTTCCTTTGCGTTCATGTTTTCTCCTGCATTCCTACACCACTGGGATACGGGAGGTCCGTGTCAGCGGGATGTTAAGAATTGGTTAAATCGATCCGGGGACGACCGGCCCGCGGCGTGACTATATTCGCCGGGAGATGAAAGCATGCTCACGGTAGATATCTGGTCCGACGTGGTCTGCCCGTTCTGCTACATGGGCAAGAGGCGGTTCGAAAAGGCACTGGCGGGGTTCGAGCACCGGGACGAGGTAGGCGTCACCTGGCACAGCTTCCAGTTGGATCCCGATGCGCGCTACCGGCCGGGCCAGACCGTCCACCAGTACCTGGCGGACCGCAAGGGCGTGTCCGTGGTCACTTCCCGGCGGCTGCACGAGCGGCTGGTTGCCGAGGCCGCGGAGCTTGGCCTCCGGTATGATTTCGATGCCGCCCTCATCGCCAACGCGTTCGACGCGCACCGGCTCACGCACATGGCCAGGGCGCTCGGAAGGCAGTCGGCCGTGGAGGAGGCCCTTTTCGCGGCGTACTTCAGCCACGGAAAGAATATCGAGGACCACGACGTCCTGGCCGCGTTGGCGGGTGAGTCCGGTATCGATGCCACGGAAGCGGCCGCCGCGCTGGCCACGGACCGGTACGCGCAGGAGGTGCGTGCCGACATCGAGGAGGCCCGACGGCTCGGCGCCGACGGAGTGCCGTTCTACGTGTTCAACCGGGCGTACGCGGTCTCCGGCGCCCAGCCCCCCGAGGTGTTCCTGGAGGTGCTGAACGGCGTTCACGCGGAAGGTGAGCCGGCCGCGTCGAAGGCAACCGGCCCGGCGGCAGAAGGATGAACGTGAGGATCACGGCCGCGGCAAAGGCCACGTACGTCACCAGGAATACCCAGGACGGAAAATCGTAGAAGATGAGGCGGCGCACCAGCCGCGCTACGAAGGAGATCTGCGCTTCCACCTGCTGGCCGGCGGCCCGGCGCAGCCGGTACTCCCACGTGGTGAGCGGGCAGGCGGCGCCGGCAGCCGCTTCCACGGCCACCAGCACCACGGAGGCAAGGTGGGCTACCCGGAACGGCAGGTTGCGCACCCACCGCCACCGCAGGACCCCTCCCGCCACGACGGCCAGCATTCCGCCCACCGTGAAGGACACGTACAGGAAATGGAGGACCACGACCGCGTCCGCCAGGAAGGAATAGCCGACCATCCTCTCGAGCCTCGCCGTGCAAAGCCTACTCATCGGACCCGAGTTCGTCACCGACCAATCCGGAGGGCGGTATTTCTCATATGTTAGTGCAGGAACGGGGGGACACATGCGGTTTCGAGGGAACATCATCCTGCAGTACTCGGTGGCGACCTTCCTTATCATCGCCGCCGTCTCCGTGGGGCTCGGCTGGGTGCTGGTCAACCAGATCACCGACTACCAGATCCGGTCCCACATACGGATCTTCCCGGGGCTGATCGGACTCACCGTGGCCAAGAACACGGGCGTCTACCAGATGTTCGGTTCCCCATCCGGAGGGCCCGTGACACCGGACACCGTGGCACTGCTCACCGGCCTGTTCGGGCTTGCGGACGTTTTCCGGGTCAAGGCATGGAGCGCGGACGGCACCATCGTCTGGAGCGACGAGGCGGACGAGATCGGCCAGAAGTTCCCCGGAGACCCCCCGCTGGTGGAAGCGCTCACCGGTACCGCCGCCTACGAGCTGGGCGAATCGGAGAAGGAAGAGAACGTAGCCGAGAAGGACCGCGGCTCGCTCCTGCAGGTGTACACGCCCGTCATGAAGAACGGGCGGGCCGTGGGCG
>DASRZR010000241.1:0-7255 GCA_035686185.1 Spirochaetia bacterium
AGCCCACGGCCAACCTGGACAGCGTCACCGGCCACAGGATCATCGAGCTCATGAAGACGATCAACGAGACGGAAAAGACAACGCTCGTCTTCTCCACGCATGACGGCCACATCATGGAGCACGCGCGCCGCATCGTGAGGCTCCTGGACGGCGCGGTGACCGATGACGAGCGCCGGGGGTAGGGGATGGTGGAGCTGAAGATCGCCCTGCGGTCCCTGCTGCGCCGCCCGAGCCGCGTGGCCCTGATTGCCGCGCTCGTCATCTTCGGCACCGTGTTGCTGGTGGTGGGGACCACGGTCACCCGGTCCGCCGCGGAGGCATCCCGGCAGTCCATCATCCGCAATTTCACCGGTGACTTCATTGTCTACGCGGCGCGCTCCGGCGAGGTCCCGTCTCCGTTCTCCTTCAACACGCCGCTTCCCGTGGTGCCGGACCTCGACCGTCTGACCGCTTTCCTGCAGGCGCAGCCCGAAGTGGAGGCCGTGGTGCCTTTTGCGCAGAACTACTCCCTCATCTCCGTGCCCACCGCCGGCGGCACGGTGGACCTGCCGTTCATCTACTACGCCGTGGACCCCGGGCCCTACTCCCGGACGTTTCGCAACGTGAAGGTGGTGGAGGGAGACTTCCTGTCCAGCGGGCCCGGAATCCTGCTGAGCCGTCACCAGCAGGAGCACTACCTGCAGCGTTACGGCGTGCGGCTGGGAGTGGGGGACGCGGTCACGCTGATAGGCCTGGGGGACGGCGGCGGCGTCAACGCGCTTCGCACGACGGTGCGCGGGATCTTTGAGCCGCTGTACTACGCCAACGTGTTCGACTACATCAACTTCATGGATGCCGCCTCCTACTCCCAGGTCTACAACTTCACCGGCGTGGCGGCCGGCTCCCTGCCCCCGGCGCTGGAGAAGGGACTGGCGGCGGCGGCTCAGAGCGAGGACGCGGTGTTCGCGCTCGCCGGGCCGGCCACCGGCCGCATCGACACGTCCCGCCTGAAGGCGGAGGCGGTCTCCGGCTACACGATGGTGGCCGTCCGGCTGCGGGACCACGCCACGATGGACAACGTGCGCGCCCGGGTCTCTGCCCAGGGCCTGCCGGTCAAGACCGCGCGCTGGGACGAGGCATCGGCGTTCTTCGCCAGCGTGGCGTCCGCCATCCAGGCCTTCATCTACTTTGCCACGGCGTTGATCTTCCTGGTGGTGACATTCATCTTCATGAACACGCTCATCATCACCATCACGGAGCGGACCGCGGAGATCGGAACCATGCGGGCGCTGGGCGGGGAGCGCGGCTTCGTCCGCAACCTGTTCCTGGCGGAAACGCTGCTGCTGAACGTGGCCGCGGCCCTGGCGGGCATGGTGGTGAGTCTGGTGCTCGTGCTGGTGTTCCAGCGCATCGGGCTTCCCCTCCCGGGCACGGTCTCCGTCTACCTCATCGGGGGAGGGCCGCTGCCCATGAGGCTGAGCGCGGCCCCGTTTGTCATCGCCCTGGCCGTGGTCGTGGCCGTGTCCGTGCTGGCCACGCTTTTTCCGGTCCGGGTGGCCACGCGCATCACGCCGCTGGCGGCGATGAGCGATCGGTAGGAGCGCGGCATGGGATTCTACCTTCGAGTGGCCGTGCGCAACGTCTTCCGCCAGAAACGGCGGTCCTTCACGCTCGGCATCAACTACGCGGTGGTCACGTTCATCCTCGTGCTGCTGTTCGCCTTCTCCCAGGGGGCCGTGCGCAACATCACGACGAACCTGGCGCGGTCCACCGCGGGTCACATCACGGTCTCCGGCTCCTACTCCTCGGGAGGACGGGTCTTCCTCGGCGTGCGGCACTACCCGCAGGTCATCGCGGCATCCACGGAGCTGTTCGGGAGCAACGTCACGGCCCTGGCACGCTACGTGGTGCGGTCCACGCTGTACTACAAGGGACTGGCCAAGCGCCTGGATTTCACCGGGGTGGACCCCGTCGCGGACACGGGGCTGGAGGGCCAGCTCGAGTTCACGGCCGGGAGCTGGACGGCATTCGCCTCCACGGAAGACGGGCTCATCATCCCCCGGGACGTGGCGGCGTACTTCGACCTGGCACTGGATGACGAGGTCGTGGTGGCCGCGCGCACGAGGTTCGGCTCGTTCAACACGGCCACGCTCAAGGTGAAGGGGATCTATCGCTCAGGGAACTTCTTCGCCCAGGGGCTGGTGCTGTGCCGCTTCGCGCCGATGCAGTCACTGGACGCCGGCGAGCCGGACTCCGCCTCCGCCGTGTACCTGTACTTCCGGGACGCCTCCCGCGTCGCGGAGAAGCGGGCCGCGCTCGCGGATGCCCTGGCGCGCCGCGGCTACGACACGGTACGGCCCAAGGACGCGGCGGCGGCCGTGGATGCCGTCACCTCCGCGTCCCCCACCTACACGAAGGACTCCGGCACCCGGGACAGCGCGCGGCTGAATCTCTCCACCATCGACGAGGCGGTGGGGATCGTGAAGGTGGTCACCGCCGCGGTGGACGCGCTGGGCGGCCTGGTGGCGCTCATCATGATGTTCATCATCGCCGTGTCCCTGTTCATCAACCTGCGCATGACGATCAACGACCGGCTGCGGGAGATAGGTACCATGAGGACCATCGGCGTCGGCTCCGGCGGCATCACGTCCCTGTTCGTGCTGGAAAGCTCGTTCCTCGCGCTGATGTTCAGCCTGGCGGGCACGGTGGCGGCCCTCGCAGTGATCGGGGTAGTGGCGGGACTCGTGCGGATGCCGGCCGTGGGGTCGCTGGCGCTCTTCCTGGACCGGGGCCGGCTGGTGCTCATCCCGCGGCTCTCCGACATCGCGGCCACCGTGGGAGTCGTCACGGTGTTCTCCGCGATCTTCGCGTTCTTCCCGGCGCGCCGCGGCGGCACGATTTCCCCGGTGGACGCGCTCACACGGGTGTTCTAGGAGGTGTCGTCTTGAAAAAAACCATCAGCGCAGGGCGGCGCCTCTTCCGGCTCGTGGCCGCGTCCCTCCTGCTGCTGCCGGCGGCCGGGGCAGCGGCGGAGGACCGCCCCTCTGATCCGGCGGCCGTGAAGATCGTGGAGGGCTGGGAGTCCCAGCTCAACACGGAAGGGATCGACCTCACCACCACGTTCACGCTCGTGCAGAAGAAGCCGGGAGAGACGGACCGCGTCCTGCGGGTTCGGACGTTCCGACGCGACTCCACGGACATGTACACGATCGTCTTCCAGTACCCGGACAGCGAGAAGGGAAAGGGATACCTGCGCCGCGGGGACGACCTGTACTACTACCTGCCGTCCACCCGGGAGTTCGTGTATCGAAACCGAAAGGACAACATCGGCTCCACGGATGCCCGGACGGACCTGTTCGGCCGGCAGAAGACGCTGGAGCAGTACACGGCCACGTACGCCGGTACCGCCGCGGTTTCCCGGTGGGAGTGCGACGTGGTGCGGCTGGACGCCCGGGTCCCCGACGTGTCCTACCCCGTCCAGAAGTGGTACGTGAGGAAGGCGGACGGGCTGCCGGTGAAGGTGGAGAACTTCTCCCTGTCGGAGACGCTCCTTGCCACGTTCTACTACGTGGAGTACCGCAGCCTTGGCAACGGCAAGTCAGTGTTCACCAAGCTTCTCGCCGTGAACAACCTGGAGAAAGGGCAGCAGACGTTTCTCACCAACGATGACATCTCCACCGCCCCCATCCCGAGCTACACGTTCACCAAGCCCTACCTCGAGGAGCAGTCCCGATGAGGCGCTGCGGATGGCCGGCCGCCGCAGTCGTTGTCCTGGCGCTGGCCGCGCCGGTGGTCCGCGCCGACGATGCCGGACCTGACGTGTTCGATTCGGGGAGCTTCGACCAGAGCGTCCAGCAGAGCCGGCAGCAGGAACAGAAGGCAAAGTTGGAAACGCAGTTCGGCGGGAACCTCCTCTATGACACTTCTGTTACCACCGTGCCGGCGCTTGACGGATATGGCGCCGCCGGAAGCTTCAGCGGCAAGGCCTTCGTGAAGGTGACGGTGCCGGACACCGGCGCGCTGTACCTGGCGTACAACTTCTCCAAGAACCTGTACCAGGGCGCGGCCGGCTCGGTTCCCGGGACGAGCCTGGGACCGGGCGGGCCGGCACTGTCCCAGCCGGCCGGTGACCTGTACGGCGCAAGCTACGCCCTGGCGGAGTTCTACGCCAGCCTGGATATTGCGCATGCCGTGTTCTTCCGGATCGGCAACCAGCTCCTTGCCTGGGGTCCCTCCGTGATCTGGACGCCGGTGGATTTCGTGAACCTGGAGCACGTGAACCCGCTGTCCCCGCTGGACCTGCGCGTGGGCAAGCCGGGCATACGGGCAACGGTACCCGTGGGCACGAGCACCCTCTTTCTGTTTGCAGACCTCTCCCGCACCGTGGCGTCCCCGGCGGGCGGCGGCTCGAGTGTCGTGAACGATCCGGCGAAGACGGCGGCGCTGGCCGGCCGGTGGGACGTCCCGGTTGCCGGCGCGGAAGTTGCCGTTTCCGGGCTGGCGAGCGCGGTAGGGCAAAGCCGAGCCGGCCTCGACGCCTCCGGCCGGCTCCTGGGGTTCGACGTGTACGGGGAGCTGGCCGCCGCGTTGCCCACTGCCACCGACGCCCTCACGTGGTCCACCTCCGCCGGGTTGCAGCGTGACCTTGGGGATCTGAAGTACTGGCACCTTGCGGGTGAGGTCTACTACAACGGTTCCGGAACCGCTGACATCTCCTCGTACGCCGGCCTTGCCGCCTCCGAGGCTTTCGATCCCTTCTACGTCGGGAAGTGGTACGCTTATGTCTCCGCCGGCCGCTCCCACCTGTTCGTTGACGGGGTGAGCACAACGCTGGCGGCTTTCACCGATCTCTCGGACGGCTCGTTCCTGGCGCGCGTGTCCACGTCACTGGCGGTCCCGGGCGTGCCTCCGCTGAGCGTCGCGCTGAGCTGGGCCGGGGGTGGCGCCGGCAAGGCGTTCACCTACGTAACGGGGAACAATTCGCTGACCGCGGACCTGCAGGTTGTCGTGGAGTTCTGAGCTCTGGCGGCACGGGTCTCACCGCGCCGTCAACGATGCGGCGCCCCGAGTCTTTCTGCCAGCTCCCGGCCGGACCTCCACGCGGCCTGCACTCCGCCTCCGGGAGAGAACAGGTCCCCGCACACGCCGAGCCGTCCCTGGTTCCGGGAGAGGACCAGCGGGGCGGCAAGCTCGTTGGCCCGATCCAGCCTCGCGAAGCGCCAGCGGTGCGTGTGGCGCCACTCCGGGGCCGTCACCCACGCGCCGGTCACCCGGGCGGCACTGGCCAGCAGCGCGTCCGACCAGGCGTCGGGGTCGTCTTCCAGGTGGACCCGTGACCACCGGGGCGCCGCCTGCACCACGAGGACCTTCGCATCCCGCTTGCCGGATTCGTTGCTGACGAGGAGCAGGGACTCCTCCGCCTCCGGGTACTGAACGTCCCACTCCGGCATCCGCGTCCCCGCCGGGTAGCCGGCAATTACCGTGAGACACGGCACCGTGTGAAACATCCCCAGCAGGGCCAGCGCCTGCGGGATTCCTTCACCGGGCGCGAGCTGGCGAAGGAACGGAAGGGCCTGCTCCAGGGCCAGCGCCAGGACAAGGTCCCGTGACTGCCACTGCCCGCCGGCACCATCCGTGACGGAGAACAGCCCTCCGTCCCACGAGACGGTCTGCACCCGGCAGTTGAGCTGGATGCGCAGGCCGGCGGCAAGCGATCGCGGGAAAGAGTTCACTCCTTCCGGGATCCCCAGCCGGCTTTCTCCCGGGGAGAACGCCTCCGGCTGGCACGGCTTGCCGGTTCCGGACACCTTCCCGGGCCAGCCAGGACGCGTCTCCGCGCAGGCGGTGCGCACCGCCGCCAGGAAATCCGGGTCCCTGCCGTGGAGAAAGACCGGGCCGTAGTCCGCCGACTGGCCATGGAACTGCCGGGTCGCGCACCGTCCGCCGGGCTTGTCCGCCCGGTCCAGCAGGAGGACGCCGGCGCCGGCCGCTTGCAGCCGGGCGGCGCAGGACAGGCCCGCCACCCCTGCCCCGATGACGATGACGTCGGATGCCATGCCACTACCATACGTGACCGGGGGAACGGAGTCAAAGATGCGGCGCCCGGCGATTTGACCCGGGCCGGCTCCCGTCGTAGAATCGCGGCCATGGGTGGGACGAACAGGAGCTACGCGCGCGCCTGCGCCATTCTCTTTCCTTCCATACTGGTCTCGTCCTCCGCGTTTGCGTTCGACGGCCTGTCCGGATACGGGCGGTGCCCTATGCCCTGTGGGCCAACCGCGGGCTCGGGGAAATGACCGTCTGGATCAACGAGGAGAAGTAGCGCCCCCGCGGGGACTCGAATCAGTTCCGCTACCCGGGTAGACTCCCGCTTGGGGCTGGCTGCCGCACCGCGCGGACCCCGCCGGCCTGCAGAGGGAGGATCCATCGTGTACAAGAAGATCGAGGCAATCATCCGGGAGCAGGCGCTGGAAGAGGTGCGGGAGGCGCTTGCTGCCATCGGCATTGTCGGGATGAACGTGTTCGAGGTCCGCGGCCGCGGCCGGCACGGGGACCAGGAGCATTCCCCCATCTACGCGTTCCGTCACGGCGACATGCTCCCCAAGATCCAGCTCAACGTCATCCTGAGCGAACGCAATGTGGAAGCCACGGTGGAGGCCATCATGAAGGCCGCCCGCACGGACTCCGAAGGAGACGGCATCATCTTCATCTACCCCGTGGAGGACATTATCCGTGTCCGCACCGGGGAACGCGGGAAGGAAGCGCTTGCCTATCCCGATGACATCGACGCCCGCCGGACCGTGAAGACCTGACGCGCCGGCCGGCGGCAACCGCCCTGGCGCCCCGCGCGGGGTCATCGCCCCTGTGCACGTACCGGTACCGGGGCACGGTTCCATCCGCTGTTCCAACCCCGTTGGTGCATGGAACAGGCGCGTGGGCACCGGGTTCAGTTCCCGTGGTGCCCCGGTAGCGGCTCTCCAACTACTTGCCGGATAACTAAATGGTGGGATATGCGATGCGAGGGACCGTGGACCTCCTGGCACCCGTCTTGCATCTGAGACGCTGCGATGCAAGCCAACCAAGCTCCCGGTGCCGATGCTGGGGACACGATCACGGCTTCCGGTCCCGCGGCCACCCTCGGTGCCGCCGGCGCGCCGGTTGGCGGGAAACGCACGCCGCTGTCGACTGACTCAGTTTCGATCCTTCGTGTCCTGGTCCGGATGATGATCCACGGTACCGAGATCTCCGAGATCCTGCAGCGCGTATGCAGTTCTGC
>DASRZR010000242.1:0-6306 GCA_035686185.1 Spirochaetia bacterium
GAGCACGTGGAGTACGTGTCCCTGCACTGCTACTACGGCAACCCGGAGAACGACACGGCGAACTTCCTGGCAAAGTCTCTTTCGATGGACGAGCAGATCCGCACGGTGATCGCCGCCTGTGACCTGGCCCAGGCAAAGAAACGTTCAAAGAAGACGCTGCACCTGTCCTTTGACGAGTGGAACGTGTGGTTCCACTCCCACGAGGCGGACCGCAGGGTGGAGCCGTGGAGCATTGCCCCGCCCCTCCTGGAGGACATCTACACGTTCGAGGACGCCGTGATGGTGGGCTGCCTGCTCATCACGCTCCTGCAGCACGCCGACCGGGTGAAGATCGCCTGCCTGGCGCAGCTCGTGAACGCCATCGCGCCCATCATGACGATGACCGGCGGTCCCGCCTGGCGGCAGTCCACGTTCTACCCGTTCCTCCACGCGTCCCTCTACGGCCGGGGCACGGTGCTGCACGCGGCCATCGATTCTCCGAAGTACGACTGCAAAGACTTCACCGGCGTGCCGACGCTGGCGGCCACGGCCGTCATGGACGACGAGCGCGGCGGCGTCACGATCTTCGCGGTGAACCGCAGCCCGAAGGACGCGCTTCCCCTGACGGTGGAGCTCCGCGGCTTCCCGAAGCTGTCGGTGGCCGAGCACCTGGTGCTGGCGGACCTGGACGCCCACGTGGTGAACGGGCCCGGCGCGGAGAAGGTGAAGCCGCGTTCCGGTGGCGGCGCCAGGCTGGACGGAACAAAGCTGCAGGCGCGCCTCCCGGGACCGTCCTGGAACGTGATCCGGCTGCAGCCGGCATAGCGCGGAGGTCCACGAAACGGCCCTTCATGCCCCGGGTGAGCACGTTCTCCGCCCGGTGGGAGGCGGCGCTGCTACCCCTTCAGGCCGGTGAGCGTCACGCCTTCCACGAAGTAGCGCTGGCCGACGAGGAACGCCGCCACGGGAGGCACGACCACGATGACGGCAGCCGCCATCAAGTCATTCCAGAACGTGGCGTAGCTGCCGATGAAGAACCGCAGGCCGACGGCCAGCGTGTAGGTGCTCTTCGCGCTGAGGTAGATGAGAGGCGTGAAGAAGTCATTCCAGTTGTAAAGGAACTGGAACAGGCCGACGGCCAGCAGGGCCGGCTGGATGAACGGGACCATGATCTGCCAGTACACGCGCCAGTAGGAGGCCCCGTCGATGCGCGCCGCGTTGTCGAAGTCCTTGGGGATGGTCAGGAAGAACTGGCGAAGGAGGAAGACGTTGAACGCCCCGCCGCCGAACCACACCGGCAGCGTGAGCGGAAAAAACGTGTTCACAAGGTGCAGCTTGCTCCACAGGAGGAACTGGGGGATCAGGACCACGGCCGGCGGGAGGATGATGGCGCCCAGCACGAGGCCAAACCAGAACCCGCGAAGCGGGAAGCGGAACCGGCCCAGGCCGTAGGCGGACATGCTGGCCGTGAGGAGCGCTCCCACCACGTTCGGCACCTCCACGATCATCGTGTTGCGGAAGTACAGCAGGAACGGGCTGGCCTGCATGGCCTCCACGAAGTTCTGCCAGCGCACGTGCGCCGGCCACAGGAGCGGCGGGTACTTGAAGATATCCCCCAGCGTCATGGCGGAGCTGCGCACCAGCCAGAACACCGGCAGGAAGCAGAACAACGCCCCGACGGTCAGGACGAGGTACACCACCGCCCAGCCGGCGGCCCGCCCCGCGGACAACCTCATCCCTGCTCTCCCTCGTAGTAGACCCAGCGCCGCGAGGTGCCGAACACCAGCACGCTGAGGAGGGACACGATGACGATGAGCACCCAGGAGAGCGCCGCGGCGCCGCCCAGGTTGTTGCGCTGGAAGCCTTCCCGGTACAGCAGCAGGACGTAGAACAGGCTCGCGTTGTTCGGGCCGCCGGTGGTCATCACGTAGGACTGCGTGAAGATCGTGAACGAGGCGATGAGCCCGGTGATCACGTTGAAGAACGTCACGGGGGAGATCATGGGAAGCGTGATGGCCCGGAATCGGTGCCACCAGTTGCCGCCGTCGATCTCCACCGCCTCCAGGAGCTGCCGCGGCACGCCCTGCAGGGCGGCAAGGAAGATCACGATGGTGTTGCCGGCCCCCTGCCAGATGCTCATCAGCGCGATGGACGGCACGACGGTGGCCGGGGACTGCAGCCACAGCGACCGCGGCAGGTGCACGGCCTGGAGCATCATGTTGAACAGCCCGAACTCGGGGTTGAACAGCCACAGCCACAGCGCGCTGGAGGCCACGATGGGAACGATGGACGGCAGGTAGAAAAAGGTACGGTAGATGCCGCGGCCGCGGATGTTCTGGTTCAGCAGCATGGCCACCACGAGGGAGTACAGCGTGATGCCCACCGTGTTCAGCACCACGTAGTAGCAGGTCACCTTCAGCGTGTTCCAGAAGTACAGGTCCGTGGTGAACAGCTTCACGTAGTTCTTGATGCCCACCCACGCGGGGGTGGTGAGCACGTTCCAGTCCGTGAGGCTGATGAGCAGCACGCCGATCATGGGCGCAATCACCCAGACCAGCAGCCCCAGGATGACCGGAGAGGCGAACAGGTATCCCGAAACAGCTTCCAGGGCATCCGCGCGCAGGTGTCGGCGTTTCATGGGTGTCGCCTCCGGGGCGGTCATCAAAGCGCCCTGGACATCATAGCCCAGGGCGCGTTTCATGAAAACTCGAAGAAGGGAATGAGGCCTACTTGCCCTGGAAGATCGGGGTGATCTTGGGCATGATCTCGTTCTTGATCACGTCGTTGGCGCTCTTCTGCCCCAGCCACACCTGGCCGAGGGCCGCCTCGATCACGTCATCCATCTTGGCGAACGTCGGCACGATGTACAGCGGGAGCTGGTGGGAGTAGTTCAGCGCGAAGTCCACCACCGCCGTCTTGTACTCCGGCGGGTGGCGCGGGTTGCCGATCCACCGGTCCAGCAGCGCCTTGTCCGTGTACCACTGCTTCTCGTTCGGCAGCCAGATGCCGTTCTGCAGCAGCGGCAGGGAGCTGTTCGGATCCATGAGGAACCGAAGCAGCGTAAGGGAAGCGTCAAGGTTCTTCGTGCTCTTGTACACGACCTCGGGCGTACCGACCGAGGTCGTGGCCAGCGTCTTCATCTTCGGCAGCACCCCGATGCCGAAGTCCAGGCCCTGCTGGTCCTTCGTGGTACCGATGCTCAGGAGATCCCACGTGCCGTCCATGGCCATGGCCACCTGGCCGCTCAGGAGCGCCGTAGCCGCGGCGGTGGGAATCTGCTGCGTGCCCGGCGTGGGGCTCACGTGGTGCACGTTGATGAGGTCCGCCATCTTCTGTATGGCGTCAATGGTCGCCGGGCTGTCCAGGATGAGCTTTTTGCCGTCCGGCGTGGTGAGGCCGCCCCCGTTGGCCGCGGCGAACGTGAGCCAGGGCATCCACCACTGCTGGACCCAGGCGCCGAAGGTGCGGATGTTCGCCGGATCGAAGCCGGCGTCGTTCGGAGTCTTGCCGTTGGCGTCCCTCGTGAGCTTCTTGGACACGGCCACGAACTGGTCCCACGTCCAGGCCTTGGACGCTTCCGCCGGCGGGTACGGCAGGTGCGCGTCATCGAAGATCTTCTTGTTGTACCAGATGACCTGCACCTCATTGGCCACGCTCACGCCGACGATCTTCCCGTCCGGGGTGATGAACTTGATGGCGTCCAGCTTCGCCGGCCCCTTGCGGTAGAAGTCGGTGAGGTCCACGAACTTGCCGGCCATGCCCCAGGTGAGGACGTTCGGCTCGTAGAACACGCTCACGTCCGGCAGGGTACCGGCCGCCGCCAGCGTCGTGATCTTGTCGTTGAACTCGGTGTTCGTCCCGAACCGCACGCCGTCCACCTGGATGCCGGGGTTCTTGTCCATGAACGCCTTCAGCAGGGCGAGCGTGCTGGTCTCCTCGTTCTGGTCACCCCAGTACGCGTACTGGATGTTCGCCGGGGCCGCGGCGCCCGTTGCGGCCGTCACGAGCAGGAACAGCATCGCGAAGGCCGCGACATATCTTACTCCTTTACTCATGAGTCCTCCTCCTCTCATTCACGCTCCTCGCAAACGTAGTCCTGCCCTCCGGACGGCTGCAAGATGTGACGGTCGAAGAAAAGGGGAACGATTCCGACCCGAGTCGGTTTTGTCCCCCTAATGTGTGGCGTCGTCAACTTGCTCACGGCCGGATCCCACCGGATACTCACCAGGTGAGGCCCCCGATGAGCGCCGAGGTGACCGGTTTCCCGCCGCTTTCCGTGAGCATCGAGGGCGGATTCTGGAGGCGGTTCCAGGTCCTCGTCCGTGACACTGTCCTTCCCTACCAGTGGAAGGCGATGAACGACGAGATCCCGGGCGCACCCAAGAGCCATTCCGTGGAGAACTTCCGCATCGCGGCCGGCCAGGCCTCCGGCGCCTACGAGGGCATGGTCTTCCAGGACAGTGACCTCGCCAAGTGGCTGGAGGCGGCCGGCAACGTGATAGCCGCGAGCCCCGACGGCGCCCCCGAGCTGGCGGTCTGGGTGGAGGAGGCCGTAGACCTCATCTCCCGGGCCCAGCAGCCGGACGGGTACGTGAACACGTACTTCACGGTGAAGGAACCCCCGGGACGCTGGAAGAACCTGCGGGAGGCGCACGAACTGTACTGCGCCGGCCACCTGATCGAGGCCGGCGTGTCGCTGTACCGCGGCACGGGCAACGGGCTGATCCTGCAGGTGGTAAGGCGCCTGGCGGACCACGTCGGCGCCACCTTCGGCACGGAGCCTCCGCGCGTGCGCGGCTACGACGGACACGAAGAGGTGGAGCTCGCCCTCGTGAAGCTCGCTCGCCTTACGGGGGAGCGCGCGTACCTGGCGCTGGCCCAGTACTTCATCGATGAGCGGGGACGGACTCCGAGCTACTTCGAGGCAGAGTCCTCCGCGCCGGGTTACGCGCCCATCTTCGGCGTGAAGTCCCTGGAGTACTACCAGGCGCACCGGCCGGTCCGCGAGCAGATGGAGGCGACCGGTCATGCGGTGCGCGCAATGTACCTGTACACGGCCATGGCGGACCTCGCGCGGGAGATCGGAGATCCCAGCCTCACGCGGGCCTGTGACCGGCTGTGGGAGAGCGTGACCCGACGCAAGATGTACGTCACCGGCGGGATCGGGTCCTCCGCCCACCTCGAGTCCTTCGGCGCGGACTTCGACCTTCCCAACGACACGGCTTACGCGGAGACCTGCGCGGCCATCGGGTTGTTCCTGTTCTCCTCCCGGATGGTGCGACTGCACGACGAGGCGCGGTACGCCGACGTGATGGAGCGCACGCTGTACAACGGCATCCTGAGCGGGCTCGGCCTGGACGGCCGCAGCTACTTCTACGTGAACCCGCTGGAGGTGGTGCCGGCGGTGTGCGATGCCAACGGCAGCTACCGGCACGTGAAGTATCGCCGCCAGCCGTGGTACGGCTGCGCGTGCTGTCCGCCGAACATCGCGCGAACGCTCTCCTCGCTGGGAGAGCATGCCGGCCACCTGAACGGCTCCACTCTCTTCGTGGACTTGTATATGGAAGGAACGATCTCGGCCACGGTCACGGGCACCCCGCTCACGCTGCGGGAAACCACCCGGTATCCGTGGGACGGCACGATACGACTGCAGCTCAAGGGTGAGGCGCCGTCCGGGCTCGTGGTGGCGCTCCGGATACCGGAGTGGTGCCCCCGGCACACGGTGTCCGTGAACGGACAGCCGGCGGAGGCGCCCGCCGGGCCGGACGGCTACCTTCGACTGAGCCGGCGCTGGTCCCCTGACGACGTGATCGAGCTGGTGCTCTCCCTGCCGGTGGAGCGCGTGCGCGCCGACCCGCGCGTGCGCGCCGCCTACGGGAAGGTCGCGCTGCAGCGGGGACCCGTCGTGTACTGCCTGGAAGAAGCGGACAACGGCACGGAGCTGGCCATGGTGCGGCTGCCACCCGATGCGCCGCTGGAGCCGGTGGAGCGGCCCGACCTGCTTGGCGGCGTGGTGGCTATCCGGGCCCGCGGCGTCCGGGGACCGGATGCGGAGGCCCGGCGGGATGGCGCGCTGTACGGGACGGGGTCGGGCACGACGGCGGGAGTGCCGAAGGCAAAGGATCTGCTGTTCATCCCCTACTACTCGTGGGCCAACCGCACCCCGGGGGAAATGGCGGTGTGGATACGCGAGTAGGCGTCGGGGGGAGGAAACAGGTACCATTGAGATGATGGACGAAGGTATCCGCCTCGGGTGCGCGTCCGCCTTCGAGGGCGTCCACGCCGCTCACCTCGCCGTGGAACGGGCCGGGGAGATACCCGTGGCGG
>DASRZR010000243.1:0-2391 GCA_035686185.1 Spirochaetia bacterium
GTGTTGGCCACGGAGGCATGCGTGCCGACGTTGTAGTACACCGGGTCGAATGGATTCACCCCGATATCCGTCGTGGTCACCGCCGTCCACCCGTAGAACGTCATGGCGCCCTTCAGCCGGGACTCCAGGGACGCGCGGAAGTCCTGGTACGCCTTGAGGTTCTTCCCGAGCTTGGCAAAGGTCACGCCCACGTCCTCGAGGAGCCCGGGTATCTTGGCCTTCGCCGCCGCCGGGATCTTCGGGTCCACGGCCTGTGCGTGGAGCTGGGACAGGAGCTCGTTCTCCCGTGCCCCCGCGGCCAAGTCCGTCACCGCGGCCACCCAGTCCGCGGCCTCCTTCTCGGCCGCGTCAAAGGCGGCGGGGTCACCGGCGGCAAGCGCGGCCGCGCGGTCCGTCTCGTACTGCTGGACCTGCGCCTCCAGGTCCGTGGCGAAATAGCCCGCCCGCTGCATCGCCACCACCTGCCTCTTCAGGTCCTCCCAGGCCGTCTCGAAGTCCTGAAGGTCGCTGATGCGCACGTGCCGGAAGCTCGCCTGGTAGAGCTTGTGCGGCCAGTTGATGATCATGGCCCCCGTGGGATCGGTGGGAATGACGATGTCCGGCTGCGGGTTGTCCTTCACCGCGGAGGTCTTCAGCACGATCCGCCCCGGCGCGACCTCGATGGCGGGCTTGCCCAGACGGAACCACACCGGCACGAACGCCATCTGGCCGTAGATGTTCGCGCTCCCCTTGGCCTTGAACAGGAGGTTGATCCGCCGCAGCGTGCCGTCCGCCTTGTCCTGCGTCACGTTGGTGACTGCCGCGCCGGCGGCGCCGCTGGCGATGGGCACGATGGCGCCGCGAAGGTCGTCCACCTTCAGGACTTCCTTTGCCGTGTCCACGGGCCCCGTGACCGGCCCGATGGCGGAGTGCTTCTCCAGGAAGTCACGGGCCGCCTTGGCGTCCGCGTTGTCGTTCTGCAGGTAGTAGTTCAGCGTGGTGAACGCCTTGCCAAACACCTTCAGCGCATTGCCCAGGTAGCTGTCGTTGTCCCGGGCCGTGAGGAGGATGCCCTCCTGGAGGATGGTCTTTGCGTAGCCCGCGGCTTCGGAGACCTTGATCTGCCGGGCGCCGAGTGCCGTGAAGACATCGTCCAGCTCCGCGGATTTCGCGGCGAGCGCGGCGTCCCGCTCCCGGCTGGTGACCCCCACGGGGCCCCGGTCCACGAACTCCACGTCGAAGGAGAGGGAGTCGGCTCCCAGGGACCTCAGGTCCGCGAGGTACCGCGCGTGGAGGTCCCGGCTCCACGGCCATTGGCCGACCCTCTGCATCGCCAGGTCATCCACATCGATGAGGACAACCTCCGGCCGCTCCGGGGGCGGCGGAACCATCCGTGAGTACAGGTCGAGGAGCTTCAGCTCCAGGCTCCGGGTCGCGCCTGTCAGCACGAGGAATCCCACGATCGCAATGGCGCCGACGGGAGCGGTCCACTGGGGCAGCTTCTTGGTCGCGTTCATGTAGGAGAAGGGTAATATAAAAGTAACTCGCTTGATAATTCTTTGTTATATTGCCCGTATCGAACAGCAGGAGGGGTCATGAGAAGAGCCTGCCTCGCAATCGTCGGGCTGTCGCTCTTCCTCGCGCCGCTGGCGGCACAGCAGGCGGGGGTGGACGACAACACGGTCATAGACTCGATTCTGGCACAGAAGGCCATTTCGTGGGAGAACGCCGCGTGGCTTGTCGGGAGGGCAACCGACTCCATCGATGACACCTCGACCCCCGCGGACGCGGTTCAGAGGGCGGTCACCGCGGGATGGGGGCCGGCGTCCCGGGCGGCTGAAGCGCCCCTGGATCTGAAGTCCTACAGCTTCACGCTCGTCAAGGCGCTGGGCCTCCCTCACGGCCTGCTGTTCCGGTTCTTCCCCGGACCGCGCTACGCCCTGCGGGAGCTGGTCTTCCGAAAGATCGTGCCGGTGACGCTCGCGCCGGACCAGCCCGTCAGCGGGGAAGAGGCCATGCGGTACCTGCAGGCCGCCCAGGACTGGAAGGCGGCGCACCCATGAAAACCACACGCAGCCTTCTTGGCGTTGCCGTGCTCCTGCTTGCACTCGGACCGTGCCCGCGGATGGCGGCCTTCGACTGGGGTGGGGGAACGGAAAACAAGACAGGGACTTCCGTTCCACTCAAGGGAGTGAGCTCCGGGACCTTTGACCAGACGGAGACGGTTCGTTTCTGGATGAGCCACTATTTCAACCCCTCGGACTCGCTCCTCTTCAAGGCCAACATGGCCAACGTCTCCACGGTCGGCTACAGCCCGCACAACCTGGCCAACTCCTTCACGGCGGACCTGGACTCCCTCGTGTTCTCCACCCCGGGCTGGGTGATCGGAAGGACCACCTACCGGGACATGGG
>DASRZR010000244.1:0-7236 GCA_035686185.1 Spirochaetia bacterium
TCTGCGGCTCCTGCGAGCACGGGGAGCGGCTCGTGTGCCGGGACGGCCCGGTGTTCCGTACCGGGGGCACCCCGTGAAGCGCCGCCGCCCCTGGTTCGAGTCCAACGGCCTCACGATCGTGCACGACGACGTGCTTCGCACCACGCTCGTGCCGGACTCCAGCGTGGACCTCGTGGTGACGTCACCGCCGTACAACGTGAACGTGGACTACGGCACGCACGACGATGGCCAGAGCTACGCGAGCTACCTGCAGTTCAGCCGCCGGTGGCTTCAGCGGTGTTTCGGCTGGCTTCGGGAGGACGGGCGCCTGTGCCTGAACATCCCGCTGGACAAGAACAAGGACGGCCAGCAGAGCGTGGGCGCCGACCTCACCGGGATCGCCAAGGAGGTGGGGTTCCGCTACCACTCCACGATCGTGTGGAACGAGGGCAACATCTCCCGACGCACGGCATGGGGATCCTGGATGAGCGCCTCCGCCCCGTACGTGATCGCGCCGGTGGAGCTGATCGTCGTGCTGTACCGCTCGGTGTGGAAGAAGCGGGCCGGAGCCGGCACCTCCGACATCAGCCGCCAGGACTTCATGGACTGGACGAACGGGCTGTGGACGTTCAACGGGGAGAGCCGCAAGCGCACCGGACATCCGGCGCCGTTTCCGCTGGAGCTTCCGCGCCGGTGCATCCGGCTGTTCAGCTTCGTGGGGGACACCGTGCTGGACCCGTTCATGGGAAGCGGCACCACGCTCGCCGCCGCGGCGACCACGGGACGGCGGGGCATCGGGATCGAGATCGAGAAACGCTACTGCGAGCTGGCGCGCGCCCGTCTTGAAAAATGCGCGGTCCCGGCCCACGATGGCGCATCGTGTCCATCCGCATCATCATCACCGGCGGCACGTTCGACAAGCAGTACGACGAGATCCGGGGCAGCCTCACGTTCAAGGACTCGCACCTCCCGGAGATCCTGAAGTTCGTCCGCTGCACCGTGCCGATCGAGCTGGAGGTGAACCAGCTCATCGACAGCCTGGACATGCAGCAGGCCAACCGCCTGGCCGTCCGGGAGTCCTGCCGGCGGGCCCCGGAGCCCCAGATCGTGATCACGCACGGAACGGACACGATGACGGAGACCGCCGCGGTGCTGGGGAACGCCGGGCTGGACAAGACCATTGTCCTGACCGGCGCCATGGTCCCCTACGTGTTCAGCAACTCCGACGCGGTGTTCAATCTCGGCGGCGCCATCACGGCCGTCCAGGTACTTCCGCGCGGCGTGTACATCATCATGAACGGCCGGGCCTTCCGGTGGGACCGGGTGCGCAAGAACCGGCAGCTCGGCGTCTTTGAAGACAAGGGGGAGCACGATGCCTGACCTTTCCACCACGTACATGGGCCTTCGCCTGAAGAACCCGCTGGTGGCCGGAAGCTCCGGCCTCACCGGCACCGTGGACGGCCTGAAGAAGCTGGAGGCCGGGGGCGCGGCCGCGGTGGTGCTGAAGAGCATCTTCGAGGAGGAGATCGCCGCGGAATACGACGACGCGGTCAGCCGGGCGGCGCGCAAGGGCATGAGCCTGGAGTCCTACGACTACTACGACTACGAGGTCCGGGGCGCCCACGTGGCCCAGTACGTGGAGCTGGTCCGTCAGGCCCGGTCCGCCGTGTCCATCCCCGTGATCGCGAGCGTCAACTGCACGTGGTCCCACGAGTGGGTCTCGTTCGCCCGGGACCTCGAGCAAGCCGGCGCGCACGGGCTGGAGCTGAACATGTTCTTCCTGCCCTCCGACCTCTCGCGTTCCAGCGCGGAGAGCGAAGAGGCCTACCTGTCCGTGGTGGACCGCGTGCTGAAGCAGGTGAAGATCCCGGTGGCGCTGAAGATCAGCCCCTCGTTCTCCAACCTCGCCCAGATGATCGGGCGCCTGTCGAAGACCGGTGTGGCCGGCCTCGTGCTGTTCAACCGCTTCTACTCGGTGGACTTCGACATCGACGCGATGACAGTAACGGGCTCGGGCACCCTGAGCAGCCCGGCGGAGGCCGCGGGGCCGCTGCGCTGGATCGCGCTGATGGCCCGGAGGGTGAGCTGTGACCTGGCCGCTTCCACCGGCGTGCACGACGGGGCCGGCCTCATCAAGATGCTGCTGGCGGGAGCCCGGGCCGTGCAGGCGGCTTCCTGTTTCTACCTTCATGGTCCCGGCTGCGCCGCCGCCATGCTCGCGGAGCTTTCCGCGTGGATGGACCGGCACGGATTCTCTACGCTGGCCGATTTCCGCGGCCGGCTGAGCCAGGCGGAGAGCGTGAACCCCGGAGTCTACGAACGCGTGCAGTACATGAAACACTATGCCGGGGGCCAGGCCTAGACGGGGAAGGCGAGCTACCAGCCTGCCTCTACCAGGAAGCCCCAGCTTCCCGGCACGGTGGGCCGCTGGAACGGCCAGGCAAAGTAGATCTCCAGGATTGCTGCGCCCAGGAGGTTGAACCGCACCGCGGCCCCGGTGCTGAACACCGGGATCCGCGCCAGGGAGCTCTCCGACCAGGTGAGCACGGGCGCCTCCGAGCCCGTCCACGCCACCCCGGCATCGAAGAACGCTACCAGCGTGGTGGGCAGGTACGGGAACGGGATCAGGCCGATGTCGCCGTTGCCCAGCACGGGAAGGCGCAGCTCCGCCTTGACCACCGCGATCCGCGAGCCGAACAGCCGGTTGATCTGCGCCACGTCCGCATTCCCGGCCCCCTCGTTGGAGACCATCGAGTAGTAGTCGTAGCCGCGCACGAGGTCGGGATCCCCGATGTAGTAATCGGACAGGGACGGGTTGTCGGCGCCCCCCAGCCAGCGGCCCGCCTCCAGGAGGCGCACGGCGAACCCGAGCGGCCTCGCGTACAGGTACTCCCGAACGTCCGCGCCGGTGGTGAGAAAGAACAGCGACCCCTCGTCCGCTCCCAGGTCAAACCGGTAGCGGTACCCCTTCAACGGCTCGGTGTACCCGTTGAACGAATAGTCTCCCACGTAGGCCACGCCGGCATGCACGAGGCTCAGCGGGGGAGGCGATGCGACGGGGACTGTCGACTGGCTGACGAGCTGTCCGCTTGAAAAGTAGAACACCGGCGAGGTTGCCTGCCACCAGATGTAGGAGTACGACAGGTCGAGCTCCAGCCGCCGGTTCTCGCTGAACGGGTAGGCGGCCTGCGCCTCCACCAGCTCCGTGTAGCGGATCTGCTGGATGATGCCGGTATCGGTATCGGGCGGCAGGAGCGAGGGGTCAAGCAGGAAATACTCGAACTCGGGCTGGTGGGCGATTCCGATTCCCCACGCGACCCTCCGGCGGGTGTTCAGGTAGAACACCTGGCCCCCGAGCGTGTCCACCGTGCCGTTGATCTCGGTCTGCACGTCGACGAGGTGATCCCCGACGATGTCCTGGAACGTGAGCTCGGCGGAGCCCCCGACGGCCGCTCCAAAGCTGTCCAGCGTGACGCCCACGTTTGCCGCGCTGGCGCTCAGGAGCTCGAACGTGGGGTGGTAGAGGGTAACGGCGCCCGCCGGCGTGCCGGCAAGGAGGCCGGTTTCCGCCTCGGTGGCAGGAAGCGTGATGGCCCCCTCGTAGGAGACCTCGGTGCCCCGGGCGTCCTCGGCCGGCAGGACGTGCACCTCGTAGTCCCGCTTCCAGAACACGGTGAACGCCAGCTCGCCGGTGCCGCTTGCCACCGAGAGGCAGGGAGAGATTCGCGTGAGCCCGCTGACCCCCGTGGCGACGTGCGTGACCCGGTAGAACCGCGCGCCATCGCGGTCATATCGGAACACGTCCGGAATCCCGTCCGGGGAAGCCACGAAGTAGAGGCTGCGCCCGTCCGGGGAGAACTGCGGGTCCACGTGCGTGGCGCCGGCGCCCACGGACAGGACCTGGATGCGCCCGCTTTCCACGTCCATGAGGCCGACGTTCATCGGACCGTATACCAGCGCCACCCGGTTCGTGCGGGGGCCGGAGTCCGTGGCGAACGCCAGCGTGGAGCCATCCGGAGACCAGGACGGCTGGAGGTACGCGGCCCGGTCCGTGGTGATGCGTCGCACCCCTTTCGTGCGCAGATCCAGCATCCAGATCCCGGCGCTGGCATCCTCGGTGCCGGTGAGTGCCATCCGCGTTCCGTCCGGGGACCATGCCACGCCCGAGATGTCACGGACCTTCGGAATCGGAATGACATCCTGAACACGGCCGTCCGGAACCTCTGCGATGGCGATGGCGTTCGTCCCGTCACGGTCGACCGGGAACGCGAAACGGCGGGAGTCACGGGACCAGGCGCCGGCCGCGTTGATGAAATGCAGCGCGTCGAAATTGAGGTCCGAGCCGGTGGCGCCCAGCCGGCCCGCGCTCCGACCCGTGGAGGCATCCACCAGCGCGAGGCTGAGGCTGAACGGGTCAACCTGGGAGAACACGGCAATCAGCTTGCCATCCGGGCTGATGGCCGGCCCGAGGCTCGTGCGTCCACCGAAGGCGCTCAGCGTGCGCCCGGTTTCGGCGGGTCGCTGCCGGCCGCTGGTGGCCGGGCCGTAGGTGGCCATGGCGTCCTCCCGCCACAGCGCGTCCAGATCGGAGGTCTTGCCCAGGTGCAGGGTCCCCACCACCGCCGAGTCCACGCCGTGGACCGCCGCCTCGTCGAAGAAGCCCCGCAGCGCGGCGTGGCCCCACTTCCGCTCGATGAAGCCCCACATCGCTTCCCCGAAACGGTACGGGAAGTACTTGTCCGGCCGTCCCGCCATGTCTCCCACGCCGGGCACCTCGCCGTTGAGCAGGGCATCCCGCATCCACATGGCCGTGAGCGGATCATCCGGACCGAGAGAGAGATATTCCGCCTGCCCCTCCACGAACCACAGGGGCAGGGACGGTGTGGCGGAGAATCCCACGCTCCCCGGCTTCAGGGCCTGGAACTGGAAGGCATGCACCAGCTCGTGCCCCAGCACGTGGTCGTCGTCCGCGGGCACGCCGGTGAGCGCGATGATGATTCGGTTGCCGGCGCTTTCGGTGACGCCGCCTTCTCCGGCGGAGATGAGGCCGGGCACCGTGTTCGTCTGCTGGAAGTCGGAGAAGTTGTCATAGAGGATGACCTTCTGCCGGCCGCCCAGCCCGTAGCCGAACAGCTCGGCGTGGCGCGCGTACCAGCGCTCCAGGAGGTGCGCGGCATCCAGCACCGGCGGGGCCTCCTTCGGGTAGTGGTAGATCAGGAAGTGGTCGGTGGTGAGCACCGAGAAATCGAGCACGTTGTAGGAGACCTTGTTGCGGCCGAACTCCTGGGCGGAGAGCACCCCGGGAAGGAGCAGGAGGGCCACCAGGATGGCAGCGGATCGAACGTAGCTCTGTGCGGTGCGCACGGGTGTAACCACAAGATCCGCATCCGTCCCCGGGGGGTCAAGATGGTCGAAAATCAGTACTATCTACTCCAATGGCCCTACCAGTCATCTCCCCGGAACAGGTGCGCAACGCTCTTCGTACGGTCAACGACCCGGAGATCCACAAGGACCTCATCACGCTGGATTTCGTCCGGGACATCGCGGTCCACGGGTCCGACGTGAGCTTCACCGTCACGCTGACCACTCCCGCCTGTCCCCTGAAGGACCAGATCCGGGTGGAAAGCGAGGAGGCCGTTCGCCGGCTCGTTCCCGGCGTCGGGAAGGTGGACATCCGATTCGATGCCCGGGTGCGGGCGGACAAGCGGATCCAGGAATCGATCAAGCTCCCCATCAAGAGCATTGTGGCAGTGGGGTCCGGCAAGGGCGGCGTGGGCAAGTCCACCGTCAGCGTGAACCTCGCCGTGGCGCTGGCGCAGTCCGGGGCCTCCGTGGGGCTGCTGGACGCGGACATCTACGGTCCGAACATCCCCACGCTGATGGGCGTCAACGACCTGCCGGCGCCGGACGGCCAGACGCTGGTGCCGGCAGAGGCGTACGGCGTGAAGCTCATGAGCATGGGCTTCCTCATCGGGGAGACGGACGCGCTGGTCTGGCGCGGCCCGATGATCCACGGCGCGCTGCGCCAGCTCCTTGCCGACGTGGCGTGGGGAGAGCTGGACTATCTCGTGGTGGACCTGCCGCCCGGCACCGGGGATGCCCAGCTCAGCGTGGCGCAACTGGTGCCGCTTACCGGAGGAGTGGTGGTCACCACGCCGCAGCTCCTGTCCGTGAGCGACGCGCGCCGGGGAGCTGGCGCGTTCCAGAAGCTGAACGTGCCGGTTATCGGCATCGTGGAGAACATGAGCGGAGAGGTATTCGGCTCCGGTGGCGGTGAGCGCGCGGCTGCCGAGCTGGGAGTGCCGTTCCTCGGGCGCATCCCGCTGGACCCGCGTGTCTCGCGCATGGGAGACGAGGGCCGTCCCCCGGTGATCGACGCCTCTGATTCCTTCCCCGCGGCGCGCGCCTTCCGGGACCTCGCCCGGTCCATCGCCGGCGGGGTCAGCGTCCAGCACTTCCAGCGGGACGGCAAGGGATCGTGATGGACGAGCGAAAACCGCCCTGGTTCAAGGTCAGGCTGAACACGTCTCCGAGCTACGTGGGAATACGCCGGCTCGTGCACACGGAGGGACTTCACACCGTCTGCGAGGAGGCGCGCTGCCCGAACCTGCACGAATGCTGGGGGACCCACGGGACGGCCAGCTTCATGATCCTGGGAGACACGTGCACCCGTCACTGCCGGTTCTGCGCCGTGGCCACGGGGCTGCCGGGGGCCGTCGATCCGCTGGAGCCGATGAAGGTGGCCGCCGCGGTCATGAAGATGGGCCTGAAGCACGCGCACGTCACCATGGTCAATCGCGATGACCTTGACGACGGAGGCGCCTCGGTTGTGGCCGCCACCGTGAGGGCCATTCGGGCGCGCGCGACCGGCTGCTCGGTGGAAGTGCTCACGTCCGACTTCCTGGGCTCCCGGGAGGCCATCTCGGTGGTGGTGGAAAGCCGCCCGGACATCGTGAGCCACAACCTGGAGACCGTCCGGCGCCTGACGCCGCGCGTGCGGTCCCGCTCCACGTACGAGCGGTCCCTGTCGTTCCTGCGCCTCGCGCGCGAGCTGGATCCTGGCGCGGTGGTGAAGTCCAGCCTCATGCTGGGCTTGGGCGAGACCCGTGACGAGGTCCTGGAAACCCTCGATGACCTTCGGTCCGTGGACGCCGACATCGTGAACCTCGGCCAGTACCTCCAGCCGACGCACACGCACGCCCCGGTGCAGAAGTACTGGACGCCGGAGGAGTTCGCGGAGCTGCGGGAGCAGGCGCT
>DASRZR010000245.1:0-7909 GCA_035686185.1 Spirochaetia bacterium
AGCGGCCCACCAGGGACCCCAGGCGTTCGAAGTCCTCCGGAGCTTCCGGTTCAAACGTGCGTCCCCCGCTGCGGGGAAACACGGCAAAAAAGAACCTGCCTTCCGATGCCTTCTCACCGTCGGCATCGTCCGCCCTGGCCACCAGCTCGTGCAGCGTGCGGCCATCCGGCGCGCGCCTCGGGGCCACGACCGGGATCTCCGCCGCCGCGCAGTCCGACAGCCATGCATGCTCGTCGAGGATGGCCTCCGCGGCCCACCGCCCCGGGCGGTAGAACTTCACCACCCAGCGCTCGCCGTCGTCGCCGCGGATCCCGTAGACACGGTTCACGTAGCTGGGATACGACTCAAGCGTACCATCGAGCTCGATACGGTGTGACTCCTCGACTGCCCGAAGGGCGCGGTCCGGGGAGAGTAGGTCGAACGATCCGGTGACCATGCGGCGGGAGCATACTGTCCCGGCCCGCACCGAGGCAACTCACTGCCGAGCGGAAGGAGACCGCATGAACCCGACATTCCCCGCCACGGAGACCATGAACCAGCGCTTCTCCTGCCGCACGTTCACCGGGGAGCCGTTGGGAGGCGCGGCTCGTGACCGGCTGGCCGCCGCGGCCGAGGCGGCCCGCACCGGCCCGTTCGGATCCCGGCTCCGTTTCCGGCTCCTTGCTGCCGCCCCGGAGGACGAGGGCGCGCTGAAGCGCCTGGGGACCTACGGCACCATCCGCGGACTCTCCGCGTTCCTGGCAGGCGCCGTGCAGACGGGGCCCCGGTCCCGGGAGGACTTCGGGTACGTCATGGAGAGCCTCGTCCTGGAGGCCACGGCGCTCGGCCTTGGGACGTGCTGGGTCGGGGGAACGTTCACGCGAGGCACGTTCGCCCGGCGGCTGTCGGCATCCCGCGGCGAGCGCCTGCCCGCCGTGACGGCGGTGGGCGTCATCCCGGACCGTGCCTCCGCGGAGGAGGGACTTGTGCGGCGCCGGGTGGGCGGCAGCCGGCGAAAGCCGTGGGAGGACCTGTTTTTTGATGCCTCGGTTGCCGCGCGGCCCGGCGCCCCGTCCCCTGCTCCGCTCCCGGCGGCGGAGGCCGGCCCCTGGGCAGATCCGCTGGAAATGGTCAGGCGGGCTCCCTCTGCCTCCAACCGTCAACCGTGGCGCGTGGTCAAGGACGGGAGCCGGTGGCACTTCTACCTGCGTCGCACGCCCGGTTATCCGCCCCGGTTTGCAGTGTTCCTCCTCGGCGTGGACGATCTGCAGCAGGTGGACATGGGAATCGCGATGTGCCACTTCGAGCTTGCGGCCAGGGAAAAGGGCCTGGCCGGTCAGTGGGTAGACCGGCCACCGGCCCGCGGCCCCGCCGGTGAGCCGTGGGAGTACTCGGCGACCTGGGAGGCGTAGGCCGGGTTACGAGCCCGGGGCGTGCAGCTTGTGCACCACGTAGCTGGCCTTCAGGCCCTTGAGGCTCGTGGTGAACGGCTCGTGCACCCATCCCTTCTGCTTCAGGATGTCGGCCGCACCGGTCTCGTCGAAGATGGCGCCGGAGGCCATGACGTCCCGGCCGTCCGACAGCCCCTGCACGCGCGCGGCGATGTTCACCGTGGTTCCGAAGTAGTCGATGCGCTCGTTCAGCGTGACCGCGATGCACGGCCCGTGGTGGATCCCCACCTTCACGACGATCGCGTTCTTCAGCTTCTTTGCCGTGTCCAGGTCATCGAAGGCTTCTATCATTTCCACGGCGGTGCGCACCGCCTCCTGGGGGTCCGTGTAGACGGCCATGACCGCGTCCCCGATGGTCTTCACGATGGCCCCGTTGTGCTGCCGCACGAGCCGCTCCATGATGTAGAAATGCTCCTTCACGAGCGCGAACGCCTGCGCGTCCCCCAGGCGCTCGTACATCTCCGTGGAGCCCTTCAGGTCCGTGAACAGGAAGGCGAGGCTTTCTATGGAGAACGTCTCGTTCAGGGAGAGCATCTCGGAGGAGAAGAGGTCCCGGAAGTCCTGGAGGCTGGACACCACCGCCGCGCTCGGCCAGATCTGGGGGCCCAGCCGGGAAAAGGTCATTGCCTTCTTCCCGCGCTCCTTGTTCACGATCACGATCTCCACCGGCCCCTCGGAGACCACGGCGATGGTAAGCATGGGCAGGGAGTCCTTGTACTCGAAGGAAACCTTCTGCGCAGCGGTGGCCTTGCCGGGCAGCACCACCACGTTGAGCGCCCGGGGCTGGCCGTCCACGATCAGGAAGTAGTTGCCCTCCCGCACTTCCGTTTTCAGGAAGTGACTCTCCCCCCGGTCCAGCTCGATGTGGATGCCGGGCTCCATGTCAAAGGTGGCGGCCACCTTCCCGAACTCATCCACGTCCGCGGGCCGTATGATGGACGGGTTCACGCCGAAGCTGACCTCGATGCTCTTGTCGAAGCCGGCGTCGAACTCGGTGGTGCAGATCCCGCACTTGTCCGCGTGCTTCAGGGAGAGGAGGGAGTTGGAGTGCTGGGTCACTCCCTTGCAGGCCGGGCAGTGGATGTTCCAGAACAGGTTGAACAGGCCGCCCTTGGTGAGGTGCAGGAAGGCGCGCAGGGCCGCGGCGCGGTTCAACTTCCGCCGGGCCGCGAAGCGGTAGGGGTTGATGTGGTACAGCTCGGCATCCGTGGCGGAAAGGAGGAAGTTCTTCACCTCCGTCAGCACCGGCTCCTTGACCGTGGACGCCGCCTGCTTGAGCTTCTCGTCCAGTGACTTCTGATTGACGACCTTCATGGCACCCCCTTCCTGGGAACAGCGTATCCCGTGAAAGGTAGCGACCGCGCCCGGCAGGAGTCAAATCGCCGTCCGGCGCCGGCCGTGAGGAGGTAGCACGCCGGGTCTCCGTCAGTGTCATACAGAGTATTGCCACGGGCGGCGTCCCCGGTATGTTATAGATGCGTTGCGCGCGCCCCCGACTGGCAGATGCAATACCGGGCCGTCCGGTGCGTCGGCCAGGAAGAAAGAGAGACAGGAATGCTGAAGCTGTTCCGATACCTGAGGCCGTTTGCCGTTCCCGTGATCGCCATCCTCGTGCTCGTGGGCGGCCAGGCCGTGGCCGAGCTGTACCTGCCCACGCTGATGGCCGACATCGTGGACCGCGGCGTGGCGCACGGGGACACCGCCTACATCCTCCGCGTGGGCGCGCTGATGCTCCTGGTATCCCTCGTGGACATGGCATTCGCCGTTCTCACCTCGTTCCTCTCCGCCCGGGTGAGCATGGGATTCGGCCGGGACGTGAGAAAGACCGTGTTTGCGCGCGTGTCGGGGTTTTCCCTGCAGGAGTTCGACACCATCGGCACCCCGTCCCTGATCACCCGGACCACGAACGACGTGACGCAGGTGCAGATGTTCACGATGATGCTGCTGCGCATGATCATCATGTCCCCGATCATGGCCATCGGCGGCGTGTTCATGGCCCTGCAGGAGGACGCCCGGCTCACCTGGGTGCTCGCGGTGGCCATCCCGATGATCGCCCTCGTGATATTCCTCACCGCGGGCCGCGCGCTGCCGATGTTCCGCGCCATCCAGGCAAAAATCGACCGGATCAACCTCGTGTTGCGCGAGCGCCTGTCCGGCGTGCGCGTGATCCGCGCCTTTGACCGGGACGCGCACGAGATTGCACGGTTCGACGAGGCCAACACGGACCTGACGACCGCCTCCATCCGCGTGAATCGGCTGATGGCGCTCGTGTTCCCGTCCATGATGCTCCTGATGAACCTCACTGCCGTGGCCATCGTCTGGTATGGGGCCCACCGGATCGCCATCGGGGAGATGCAGATCGGAAGCCTCATGGCATTCATCCAGTACGCTATGCAGATCCTGTTCTCCCTGCTCATGGTCTCGTTCCTCTTCATCATGCTGCCCCGTGCCTCGGCGTCCGCCGGCCGCATCAACGACGTGCTGGCCCTGGAGCCGAAGATCCGGGACGCGGAAGATGCCCAGGCCCCCACGGCCGAGCATGGCCACATAGAGTTCCGTCACGTGACGTTCACCTACCCGGGCGCGGAGGAGCCGGCGGTCCGGGACGTGTCCTTCGAGGCCCGCCCGGGAGAGGTGACCGCGATCATCGGAGGCACCGGCTGCGGCAAGTCCTCCCTGGTCAATCTCGTGCCCCGCTTCCATGACGTGGATTCCGGCTCGATCCTCGTGGACGGCCAGGACATCCGCGGCATGCCCCAGGAAGCGCTCCGCGCCCGGCTGGGGTTCGTGCCGCAGAAGGCGGTCCTGTTCAACGACACGGTGGCGCGCAACATCCGCTACGGCCGGGAGGATGCCTCCGACGAGGAGGTGGCCCACGCGGCGGAGACCGCGCAGGCCCGGGAGTTCATCCTGGCGATGCCGGAAGGCTTCCAGTCCGTGATCTCCCAGGGGGGATCCAACCTTTCCGGCGGCCAGAAACAGCGCCTGGCCATCGCCCGCGCCCTTGTGAGGCGCCCGGAGATCTACATCTTCGACGACAGTTTCTCGGCGCTGGACTTTGCAACGGACGCGCGGCTTCGCGCCGCGCTGAAGCCGGAGACCGCGGAGGCCACGGTGATCATCGTGGCGCAGCGCGTCAACACGGTCATGGACGCGGACCGCATCATCGTCCTGGACGACGGCCGCGTGGTGGGTATCGGAACGCATCGGCAGCTCCTCGGGTCCTGCGAGGTCTACCGGGAGATCGTTTCCTCCCAGCTTTCGGAAGAGGAGCTTGCATGAGCGACACACGACAGGCAGGCGGGAGGCCGGGCGCAGCCCGGCAGGCCGCGCCGACCCGTCCGGGGCCGGGGTTCGGCCCGGGCGGACACCGCGGGGGGCCCATGGGAATGGGCGCGCCGGTGGAAAAGGCGAAGAACTTCGGCACGTCGTTGCGGAGGCTGGTGCGCTACCTGAGGCCGCGCCTCGTGCCGCTCCTTGCCGTGTTCCTCCTGGGGGTCGTCAGCACGGCCTTCTCCGTGGTCGCCCCGAAGAGGATCGGGGACGCGGCCACGCTGATCAGCCGCGGGCTTTCGGGAAGCGGGATCGACTTCCACGGAATCCTTCAGATCGTGCTGTTCCTGGTGGGACTGTACCTGGTGTCCGCCCTGTTCGGTTTCCTCCAGCAGTACCTGATGGCCGACGTGGCCCAGAGGACGGTCTACGACATGAGGCGGGAGGTGAGCGCAAAGCTCGCCCGGCTGCCGCTGGCCTACTTTGACGGCCGCACGCACGGGGAGATCATGAGCCGGGTCACGAACGACCTGGACAACATCGCCGGCACCCTGCAGCAGAGCCTGGCGCAGATCATCTCCTCCGTGATCACCATCCTCGGGGTCATCGTGATGATGTTCGTCATCAGTCCCCTGCTCTCCGCCATCACGCTCGTCGTGCTGCCGCTTTCCTTCCTCATGGCGCGCCTCATCGCGCCGCGGTCCCAGAAGTATTTCGGGGACCAGTGGAAGCACATCGGGGAGCTGAACGGGCACGTGGAGGAGATGTACACGGGCCACACCATCGTGAAGGCGTTCGGACGGGAGCGCGCCTCCATCCAGAAGTTCAACGACGTGAACGACAAGGTCTACGAGGCCAGTTGGCGCGCCCAGTTCGTGTCCGGCCTCCTGTTCCCGCTCATGTCGTTCATCAACAACATCGGCTACGTGGCGGTGGCCGTGGCCGGCGGGATCATGGTGGCCGAGCGCGCGCTGGCCATCGGCGACATCCTGGCCTTCATCCAGTACTCGCGCCAGTTCACGATGCCGATCGCGCAGGTGGCGAACATCGCGAACGTCCTGCAGAGCACCGTGGCATCCGCGGAGCGCGTCTTCGAGCTGCTGGACGAGTCGGAGGAGACCACCGAGGCGCCGGCCGTGCTTCCCGCCGTCCGGGGCAACGTGCGCTTCGAGCAGGTGTCCTTCCGCTACAAGGAAGAGGCGCCGCTCATCGAAGGCATGGACCTGGACGTGAAGGAAGGGGAGACCATCGCCATCGTGGGGCCGACCGGAGCGGGAAAGACCACCCTGGTGAACCTGCTCATGCGCTTCTACGATCCGCAGAAGGGCCGCATCACGGTGGACGGGACCGACATCCGGGCCGTGAAGCGCGGGAGCCTGCGGGGAGCGTTCGGCATGGTGCTGCAGGACACGTGGCTGTTCAACGGCACCATCCGGGACAACATCGCCTACGGCAGGGACGGCGCCACGGACGAGGAAGTGCACGCCGCCGCGGCGGCCGCCCACGCGGACCACTTCATCCGCACGCTGCCGGAAGGCTACGCCACGGTGCTCAACGAGGAGGCATCGAACATCTCCCAGGGCCAGCGGCAGCTGCTCACGATTGCCCGGGCCGTGCTGGTGGATCCCGCCATCCTCATCCTGGACGAGGCCACCAGCTCCGTGGACACGCGCACAGAGGTGCTCATCCGCCGGGCCATGGCGCGGCTGCGGGAGGGTCGAACGAGCTTCGTGATCGCGCATCGCCTCTCCACCATCCGGGACGCGCGGCTGATCCTCGTGATGAACAAGGGCAGCATCATTGAGACGGGCACGCACCAGGAGCTGCTGCAGAAGGGCGGCTTCTACGCCACGCTGTACAACAGCCAGTTCAGCGTGGCCGCGGTGGAGGCGGAGGAAGAGGCGGGGGCCACCGCGTAGCCGCCACGGACGCACGAAGCGCCGCCACGCGCTGGCGGCGCCGCGCCGGCGCACGGGAATGCGGCCGCCCGACGGTTATCGCACCAGGGAGAACCCGATCCCGGGGCCCAGCCCCTTGTTGATGACGTAGCCAAGCTGGATGTTCAGCATGGCGAACGGCTCCAGGAGCCGCGCGTTGGAAAGAGGGCCGGCATCAACGGCGTCGAACCCGATCTCCCGTGCCAGCCCGATTACCTTCTCCTTTGCCGC
Organism: Spirochaetia bacterium; assembly: GCA_035686185.1. Taxonomy (GTDB): domain Bacteria; phylum Spirochaetota; class Spirochaetia; order SZUA-6; family Fen-1364; genus Fen-1364. The sequence goes on from DASRZR010000245.1 coordinate 6,872, forward strand.
CGGGTCATCGGAGGCGACGGGAAGGAACACGGGCGTCCCCTTCACCTTGCCCGAGCTCATGCACTGCGCGAACACCGTGTTGAACGCCTTCACGACCTTCGCGCGCGGAAGCTTTTTCTGAAGCTCCTCCGCGCCGCTCGTGGAGAACCCCACGGCCAGTCCCCTGTCCTTGCCGATGGCGTTGGTCGCGTCCACCACGGGCTTGCCGTCCGCCGCGGACCCGATCTCCGCGGCCACCGCCTCCACCGTTGCAAACGGCACGGCCAGGACCACGATGTCCGCCCATGCCGCGGTGTCCTTCACACCGCCATCCTTGCCGATCATGCGGGTTTCATTCCCCGCCTGCTGGGCACCTGCCTGGATGGCCTTCCCCACGTTTCCTTTTCCGATGATTCCGATCCTCTGTTTCATGAGAAGTAAGCTACTTACGATTCCGACAACAGACAAAGATGGCGGGTTTCGCCTGACGCCGTAGATTTCGAGCCGTTCATCAGCTATCGTTCGGCGGTGGGCGGGCCGTCCGCCCGGGAGGCAAGATGGCCAAGCGAAATGGAGGATCGGCGGCGCTGCCGCTTCAGCAGCCAGACGGCGGGGCCCGGCGTGGCATTGGCTGGCTGTTCGCCGGCCTGTTCCTGCTGTACATGTTCGACTACATAGACCGGGAGGTCATCTCGGGGCTCATCGACCCGATGAAGCACGACCTGGGGATCAGCGACGCGCAGGCCGGCTCCCTCCTGTCTGCCGTGTACCTGTCCATCGTGATCTTCACGTTTCCCGTCTCCCTCCTCGTGGATCGATGGAGCCGCCGGCGCAGCGTGGGACTCATGGTCATGCTGTGGAGCGTGGCCACCGGGCTCGCCGTGACCGTACGGTCCTTCCCCCAGTTGTTCCTCACGCGCCTTGGCGTGGGCGTGGGAGAAGCGGGGTACGCGCCGGGCGGCACCGCGATGATCTCCGCCATGTACCCCCAGGAGAAGCGCTCCCGGATGATGGGCTTGTGGAACGCATCCATCCCGCTGGGATCCGCCATCGGCGTGG
>DASRZR010000246.1:0-7468 GCA_035686185.1 Spirochaetia bacterium
ATGCCGGCGGCAAAGAAGCTGCCGCGGCGCAGGCGGCCGCGGAGGACCGGATCACCCCGTTCGGGAGCGTGAAGGAGATCGGCGGCGCCTACGAGGCGGTCAACCTCATTGGGAGCGATGGGGCCGTGTTCGTCAGCTCGGATCGCAAGGCCGTCGGCGTGGACGTCTCCAAGCGCGAGTACTTCACCGGGGCCATCGCGGGCAATGCCACCATCGGCTCGGTGGTAGTGAGCAAGATTACCGGGCTGCCGGTGACGCCCGTGGCGGTGCCCGTGACCGAAGGTGGCTCGGTAGTCGGCGTGGTATCGCTGATCCTGAAAATCGACTGGCTGGAGGACATGGTGAAGAACGAGTCCTTCGGCAAGACCGGCTACGCGTTCGTGGTCGACAAGACGGGACTGGCCATCGCCCACCCGAATGCAGACCTGGTGCTCAAGCTGAACGGCTCCGACGTTCCCGCGATGAAAGACCTTGTCCGCCAGATGACATCGGGAAAGACCGGCGTGAGCGCGTACGTGTACCAGGGCGTGGCCAAGTCCGCCGGCTTTGCCCCCGTTCCGAGCACGGCCTGGAGCGTGGGGGAAACCATGGCAGATTGGGAATACATGACCGCCGCCAATGACATCCGCAACGTGGTGCTGATTCTTGGCGCGATCGGCCTCGCCGCGGCCATCGGCGCGCTCATTCTGTTCTCGCGCAGCATCACGCGGCCCCTGGCGCACGCCGTCGAGTATGCGCGCATGGTCGCCTCCGGCGACTTCACGAAGCGGCTGGAGATCCGCCGCCGGGACGAGGTGGGAATGCTGGTGGCGGCGCTCAACGAGATGTCCACCGACCTGAGCGGGATCACCGCTACGGTGCAGGACAGCGCTGCCCAGGTGGCCACCTCCAGCGAGCAGATCACGGCCAGCGCCCACCGGCTCGCCGAAGGTGCGCAGAGTCAGGCCTCCACGCTGGAGCAGACCTCGGCGTCCGTGGAAGAGCTGACCGCGTCCGTGGACCAGGTAGCGCAGCACGCGCAGAGCCAGGCGGCGGCCGTGGAGGCAGGCTCTTCCTCCATGGCGCACGTGCACGCGTCCATCGAGCAGGTATCGAAGAACCTGCAGGACATCGCGAACCTCGCCGGCCGCTCCGTGGAGAACGCCCTGGGCGGCGCGAAGGCAGTGGGCGAAGTGGTGGACGGGATCACGCTCATCGCCAACAGCTCGGAGAAGATCGGGGGAATCGTGGCGGTCATCTCCGACATCGCTGACCAGACGAACCTCCTGGCGTTGAACGCTTCCATTGAGGCCGCGCGCGCCGGCGAGCATGGCCGCGGCTTCGCGGTGGTGGCCGACGAGGTGAGCAAGCTCGCGGACCGCAGCTCCGTGTCGGCCAAGGAGATCTCGGAGCTGATCAAGGAGAGTGGGCGCAACGTGACGAAGGGCGTGGAGACGGCCCGCGGCTCCCGCCATGCCATGGAAGAGATACGGGACGCCTCGCAGAAGGTGCGGGAGATGATCGCCTCGCTGTCGGAGTCCATGAACCAGCAGGTGTCCTCCGTCAAGGAGCTGAGCGCCGCGCTGTCGAACGTCAGCGAGATGAGCCAGAGCATCTCTGCCGCCACCGAGGAGCAGACGACAAACGCGAAGCAGGTGTCCGCCGCGGTGGAGAACGTGAACGAGCTCACGCAGACCGCGGCAAGCGCCGCGGAGGAGATGTCCTCCGCCACGGCGCAGCTTTCCCTCATGGCGCAGGAGCTGCAGCGCATCATGAGCAAGTTCCGGATCTCGCGTTCCACGGACGCGCCGGGGGTCACCGCGCCGCAGGGCGGCGCCGCGGCAGCTTCGGAGGGGGATCGGCTGCTTGTCGCCGTCTCCTGAGAGGCTCCGCCGCACCGGCGGATCCGCCTGTCCGGCGTCCCTTGTCTTGACGAAGAAGCGCGTGCTCTGTACCATTATGGGGCAACAGCGGCGATCCGGAGCCCATCCGGATCGCTCTTTTTTGCCCTGACACCAGCTTGGAAAGAGGTCAACGAGAGGTGAATGCTACCAAGGAAGTCGAGCTTCTGGAGAACTCGCAGGTGAAGCTCACCGTGCACGTCCCCCCGGCGGACGTCACGCAGGAGTATGACGCCATTGTGAAGGAGTACTGCGAGAAGGCGCACCTGAAGGGCTTCCGTCCGGGCAAGGTGCCGCGGGACGTCGTCATCCGCAAGCTCGGGCCGTCCCTCATCGACCAGACCCGCTCCGAGATACTGGAAAAGAGCCTTGCCGCGGTGTTCGAGGACGTGGAAAGGAAGCCCATCCCGTACGCGACCCCCGAGATCAAGTCGGAGAGCGCGCTGGAGCTGGGGAAGGACTTCTCCTTCGAGGTGATCTACGACGTCTATCCCGACGTGGCGCTGGGACCCTACACGGGGCTGGAGATCGACCAGCCGGAGTGGGAGATCACGGACGAGGACCTCGGCCGGGAGCTGAAGGGCATCCAGGAACAGAACGCGCTGTTCACGGACAAGGAAAGCGGCGCGGTGGAGCGCGGCAACATCGTGAACATGGACTACGTGGAGCTGGTGGCGGGCTCGGAGAGGCCGGGCACGAAGCGGGAAGCGTTCGTGTTCGAGGTCGGGACCGGCTACAACGTATACAAGGTGGACGACGACGTGGTGGGGATGAAGAAGGCGGAGACGAAGACCATCACGAAGATTTTCCCGGACGACTTCGAGACGAAGGCCCTGGCGGGCAAGACGGTGAACCTGCGCATCACGGTGAACAGCATCAAGGAGAAGAAGCTCCCCGAGATCAACGACGAGCTGGCGCAGGACATCAGCGAGAAGTTCCAGACGCTGGACGACCTGAAAGCCGACATCCGCACCAAGCTGGAGGCGGCGGTGAAGTCCGCCCTGCGCTCCCGCACCGTGACCCGCGTCCTGGATACCGTGGCGCAGACCAGCACGTTCCCGCTGCCGTCCTCCATGGTGGACTACCAGCTGGAGGCGATGTGGCAGGACACGGCGAGCCGGCTCGGCATCGACGAGACGGCGCTCACGCAGGTCTTCGAGCAGCAGGGTCGCAGCATCGACGACGTGCGCAAGGAGTGGATCCCCGCCGCGGAGAAGCGCGCCCGGCTGCAGCTCGTCGTCTCGGAGATCGCGAAGAAGGAAGGCATCGTCATCGAGGACAGTGACCTGGACGTGGAGATCGCCAGGATGGCGGAGGAGCGCAAGGTCACGCCCGCGGAGCTGAAGGACAGCCTCGTGAAGAACAACCTGGATGCCTACATGCGCAGCAACCTGCGGATGGACAAGCTCTACGATTTCCTTCTCTCCAAGACCGTCATCCGCCGTTCGGGGAGGCAGAAAGTATTGGACATTCTCCAGGGGAATTAGGTACCATTAGGGCAAGAAAGAAGCAGGGGCACACGCCGCATGAATGAAAAGGACACGAACCTCGTCCCCATTGTCATCGAACAGACCGGGCGCGGAGAGCGGTCGTACGACATCTACTCGAGGCTGCTCAAGGACCGCATCGTGTTCGTGGACGGGGAGATCTACGACGTGAACTCGGACCTCGTCGTGGCCCAGCTCCTGTTCCTGGAGTCGCAGGATCCGGACAAGGACATCCACCTGTACATCAACTCCCCGGGCGGCACCGTGACGGCGGGGCTGGCCATCTACGATACGATCCAGTACATCAAGCCGAACGTGCAGACCATCTGTCTTGGGCAGGCGGCCTCCATGGGCGCGCTGCTCCTGGCCTGCGGGACGCGGGGCAAGCGCGTGGCGCTGCCTTCCTCCCGCATCCTCATCCACCAGCCCTGGGGCGGCGTCTCCGGCCAGGCGGTGGACATCAGCATCCAGGCGCGCGAGCTCGTGCGGATCAAGAAGCTCATCGTGTCCTACTTTGCCGAGCACACCGGCCGCTCCGCGGATACCGTGGAGAAGGACCTCGAGCGGGACTACTACATGTCCGCCGAGGAGGCGCTGGAGTACGGCCTGATCGACAAGATCCTGAAGCGGGGAAGGAATGGCGAAAACCCCCAAAAGTGACGGGTTCAAGGTCTGCTCTTTCTGCGGGAAGAGCGCGGACGTTGCCCGGCGCCTGATTGCCGGTCCCGGGGTCTTCATCTGCGACGAGTGCGTCAACGTCTGCAAGAAGATCCTGGATGAAGAGGAAGAAAACCTTTCCATTGAATTCACGGAGGACATCCCCAAGCCCCGGGAGATCAAGGACTACCTTGACCAGTACGTGATCGCGCAGGAGCAGGCCAAGAAGGTCCTCTCCGTGGCGGTGTACAACCACTACAAGCGCATCGCGCTGGGCCACAAGGTCCAGAACGACGTGGAGCTGGAGAAGTCCAACGTCCTGCTCATCGGACCCACCGGCACCGGGAAAACGCTCCTGGCCCGCACGCTGGCGCGGAAGCTGAAGGTGCCGTTCGCCATCGCGGACGCCACCACGCTCACCGAGGCCGGGTACGTGGGGGAGGACGTGGAGAACATCCTCCTGAAGCTCATCCAGAACGCCGGCAACAACATCTCCGCCGCCGAGCGCGGGATCGTCTACATCGACGAGATAGACAAGATTGCCCGCAAGAGCGGGGACAACCCCTCCATCACCCGGGACGTCTCGGGAGAGGGCGTGCAGCAGGCGCTGCTGAAGATCGTGGAGGGCACCGTGGCCTCCGTGCCGCCGCAGGGCGGCCGCAAGCACCCCAACCAGGAGATGCTGCGCATCGATACCACGAACATCCTGTTCATCTGCGGCGGCGCCTTTGTCGGGCTGGACAGCATCGTGGAGCAGCGCACCGTGGTGCATCCCATGGGCTTCGGCTCCAATCCGCAGGGGGCGGCGGAGAAGGACCTGCTGGCCCTGTACTCCCAGCTGCAGCCGGATGACCTGATCCGCTACGGGTTGATCCCGGAGTTCGTGGGGCGCCTGCCCATCGTGGTGCCTCTGGAGGAGCTGGACTACGCGGCGCTGCGCCGCATCATTACGGAGCCTCACAACGCGGTGCTGAAGCAGTACCAGGCCTCGTTCAAGCTGGACGACGTGGAGCTGGAGTTCACCGAGCGCGCCATCGACTCCATTGCGCGCAAGGCCATCGAGCGCAAGACCGGCGCCCGCGGCCTGCGAGCCATCGTGGAGTCCCTGATGATGGACATCATGTTCGACATCCCTTCCATGAAGGGCGCGAAGAAGGTCATCATCACGGAGAGCGTCGTCACGGCCAGCGAGCGTCCGGAGGTCATCCTGTCCGGACAGAAGAAGACGGCCTAGGTTCCCTTAAGCGGATTGCGGGGCCGGGGAAGGGCCCCCCTCAGATATGAAGCTTCTTCAGAAGAAACACGAGCTGTTCATGGTCCCGCTGAAGGACCTGGTCGTCTACCCGCGGATGGTGGTGCCGTTCTTCGTGGGTCGACGCCGCTCCGTGCGCAGCGTGGAGGAGTCCGCGGCCCAGGGCCGCCCGCTGTTCCTCGTCGCGCAGAAAAAGACCGCCGTGGAGGAGCCTGGCGAGCAGGACGTTCACGCGGTCGGGACCATTGCGCGCATCCTGCAGATGACGAAGCTGCCGGACGGGAAGATCCGCCTCCTGGTGGAGGGGATGGAGCGGGCCGCGGTGGTGAAGTACCTGGAGACGCGGGACTTCCTGCAGGCGCTGGTGCGGTCCCTGCCGCCCACGGCGGAGCTCACGCCCCAGATCTCCGCGCTCATGCGCACCGTGCATTCCCAGTTCACGCAGTACAACGACCTGGCCAAGAAGGTCCCGGCGGAGGCGGTGAGCTCCATCGAGCAGGCGGACTCCCCGGACGTGCTCGTGGACCTCGTGGCGGGCAACCTGCCGCTGAAGTTCGACCAGAAAGTGGAGCTGCTGTCCATCGAGGACACCTCGGCCCGCCTGGAACGCTGCGCCGCCATCCTGGGGTCCGAGATCGAGCTGGCGAGCCTGGAACAGGAGATCACCGGCAAGGTCCGGCGCAAGCTGGAAAAGACGCAGAAGGAATACTTCCTCAACGAGCAGCTGAAGGAGATCCAGAAAGAGCTCGGCGCGGAAGGCGACGACCCGACCGGCGCCAAGGAGCTGGAGGAGAAGGTCAAGACCAAGGGCCTCCCCGTGGAGGTGGCGGAGAAGTGCCAGAAGGAGCTGAAGCGACTGGCCCGGATGCAGCCGCTCTCCCCGGAGTCCGCGCTGTTGCGCACCTACCTCGAATGGGTCGTGGACCTGCCCTGGAAGGAAGCATCCGCCGACAACCGCGACATCGAGCGCGCGCGCCAGATCCTGGACGAAGACCACTACGATCTGAAAAAGGTCAAGGAGCGGATCCTCGACTTCATCGCGGTGCGCCAGCTCAAGAGCCGGGTGAAGGGACCCATCCTGTGCTTCATCGGGCCCCCGGGCACGGGCAAGACCTCCCTCGGCCGCTCCGTGGCGCGTTCCCTGGGCCGGGCCTTTGTGCGCGTCTCCCTCGGCGGCGTCCGGGATGAGGCGGAGATCCGTGGTCACCGCAAGACCTACGTCGGCGCGCTGCCCGGCAAGATCCTCCAGTCCATGCGCAAGGCCGGTTCGCGCAACCCCGTGTTCCTTCTGGACGAGATCGACAAGATGAGCTCGGACTGGCGCGGGGACCCCGCCTCGGCGCTGCTGGAGGTGCTTGATCCCGAGCAGAACTCCACGTTTATCGATCACTACCTGGAGGTCCCGTACGATCTCTCGGACGTGATGTTCATCACCACGGCGAACTCGTCCCACAACATCCCCTATCCGCTGCGGGACCGCATGGAGATCATCGAGATCTCCGGGTACACGGAGTTCGAGAAAGAGAACATCGCGGAGAAGTTCCTGGTGCCCAAGCAGATCCAGGAGAACGGGCTGGAGTGGGCTGACATCGTGTTCCAGCGCTCCGCCATCCTGAAGCTGATCCGCCACTACACCCTGGAGGCGGGGGTCCGCAACCTGGAGCGGGAGATCGCCAACATCCTTCGAAAGATCGCTCGGGAGGCGGTCAGACGGGGCGCCGCCGAGCCAGCGGCCCCGGAAGAAGCCGCCGACGGAACACCGTCGCCCGCGCCGGAGGCCACGGGCGCTGCGTCACCCGAGGCTCCTGCGGAAGCGGCCGCGCCGAGTGTCGTGCCGGCGCGAGAAGCCCCTCCCGACGGCGCGGACCTGCCCGCCGCGGACGGCGAGGCGTCGGCGGACGACGCGGAGACCGGTCCTCTTCCCACGGCCGACTTCAAGGTAGTGGTCACGGGAAGGTCGGTGGAGAAGTACCTCGGCAAGGAGAAGTTCCTCCAGAGCGAGTTCGCCCAGGACGTGAAGCCGGGGCTTGCCTACGGCCTGGCATGGACCGAGCTGGGCGGCCAGCTCCTCCCGGTGGAAGTGGCCATTGTCACCGGAAAGGGAGAGCTTACGCTCACCGGAAGCCTGGGGGACGTGATGAAGGAAAGCGCCCAGGCCGCCCTCACCTTCCTGCGCGCCCACCACGGGGTGC
>DASRZR010000247.1:0-3174 GCA_035686185.1 Spirochaetia bacterium
TGGGCGGGATCATCGTGTCCGCCCGTCCCCCGCTCAGGAACACCGGTGTCACGGAAAGGTCGGGAAGCTCCGTCGGCACCAGCGGCACCATCGCGTGAAACAGGACCGCGCCGGCGAGGATGCCCGGCTCCAGGAGGAGGAGGGAAGCGGCGATGTTGGCGCCGTTGGAGTATCCCACCGCCACCACCCGGCCGCCGTCGAAACCGTAGCGTCCCGCGGACCCGCGCACGAAATGGGCCAGCTCCGTCGTGCGGTGGCGCAGGTCTTCCAGGTCGAACACGCCCTCCGCCAGCCGGCGGAAGAACCGCGGCATCCCGCGCTCCAGCACCTTTCCCCGCGGGCTCAGCAGCGCGGCGGCCGGCGCAAGCCTCCGGCCCAGCTCCATGAGGTCGTTTTCATCCCCCCCCGTCCCGTGCAGCAGCAGGAGGGTGGCGCCCTCTTTCCCGTCGGGCGCCGGTTCGAATCGATGTACGAAGTCCTGTGTCACCGATCTGATGTAGTAAAAAACCCGCCAGCGGGCAACTGCGGCGCCCGGACCCCCGCAAATGGACGCGACCTCCCCCCGGCCGGGTCGGGGGCGCATGCTACTGTAAGCTCCATGGAGGCTCCCCATGCGCCGGCTCGTCGTTTTCAACCACGTATCCCTTGACGGCTATTTCGTCGATGCGACGGGGGACATGGGCTTTGCCCACCGGACCGACCCGGAGTGGGACGAGTACACCGCGGGCAACGCCCGGGGGGGCGGCATGCTCGTGTTCGGCCGAAAGACCTACGACATGATGGCATCCTGGTGGCCCACGCCCGCGGCGGCCCGGGCCAATCCGGTGGTGGCCGAGAACATGAACCGGATGCCCAAGCTCGTGTTCTCCCGGACCCTGGAGGCGGCGGCCTGGAGCAACACGCGCGTGGTGAAGACCAGCCCGGCCGCGGAGATCCGCCGGTTGAAGCAGGAAGGCGAATACGACATGGCGGTCATGGGCAGCGGCACGATCGTGGCGCTGCTTGCCTCGGAGGGCCTGATTGATGAGCTTACCCTCGTGGTGAACCCGGTCGCGCTCGGCGGCGGCCGCACGCTGTTCGACGGCATCACGAAACGACTGGCGTTCCGGCTCACCGGCTCACGCCAGTTCCGGGTCGGCAACGTGGTCCTGACCTACGAGCCGGCCTGACGCGTCGTGTCGGGCGGGCCAGGCGCGCCGGTTCCCGCAAGGAGCGCTTCATGAACTACTGGCTGGCCAAGAGCGACCCGGACACCTACGGCTGGGCGGACCTGCGCCGCGACAAGAAGACCTCGTGGGACGGGGTTCGCAACTTCCGGGCGCGCAACTACCTCCGGGCCATGAAGCCCGGAGATATCGTGCTGTTCTACCACTCCGGCGACGAGAAAGCAGTAGTGGGCGCCATGAAGGTGCTTTCCGAGGCCCACCCGGACGCGACGGCCACGGAGGAAGGCTGGTCAGCCATCGACGTGGCCCCGGCCTGGGAGCTTCAGCGCCCGGTGACGCTGGCCCAGGTCAAGGCGGAGGCGTCACTGAAGGACATTGCGCTCGTGCGCGTGGCGCGGCTCTCCGTGATGCCGCTGGACACGGCCGCCTTTGACAGGATCGTTGCCATGGGCGGCGGCACCGTGAAGCTGTAGGGCCGGCGCCGCGGGCGGCCGTCCCGCGAGCCCGCCGCCGCCCTCTCAGGTCTGCTGGCCGGCAGGTGCCGGTGACCGTGGGCGCGTTGCCAGCACGGAGCCAACCAGCACAAGCACGAAGCCCACGCCCATTCCAACGGTAAGCGTTTCGTGCAGCACCGCCACGCCGACCAGGGCCGCCACCGCGGGGTTCACGTACGTGATCACCGTGGCACGCACGGGGCCGATCTGCTTGATCAGGGTGAAGAACACCAGGAATGCCACCGCGGTGCAGACCACGGCCAGCACGCCCACCGAAACGAGGACGGCTGCGGACGGCATCGCCGAGGGCCAGCTCCGAACGGCAAACGGCGCGTACACGATTGCGCAGGCGGCAAGGGAGAACCCGTTGACCGGAACGGCCGGCGCGCCGTTCAGGTATCGGCGAAGGACCGCTGGCCCGATCGAGTAGCCGATGGCCACGACCGCCATCTCGATGAATGCCACCGTGTCCGAGGCGCGCAGGTCGAGCCCGACAATGGCCGCGACGCCCACCAGACCCACGAGCAGGCCGGCAATGCCCAGCGGTCCGAGTCCTTCCCGGTTGCCGAACAGCGGCGCGATCAGTGTGCCCAGGAGCGGGGTGGAGGACACGAGGAGGCCGGCCAGGGAGCTGGAGATCTGCTGCTCGGCGCTGGAGAGGAGGATCCAGGGCCCCCCGATCTCGACGGCCGCGAACACGAGCACGGGCAGCCACCGGCCGCGCATGGCCTTCAGCCCACCCTGGGCCAGCGCGATGGGCACGAGGATGAGCGCGCCGATGGAGGTCCGCGCGAACACGAGCACAACGGGAGGGATCTCTCCCACCGCGATGCGGATGAGGAAGTACGGGATCCCCCAGATCACGCACATGGCGGCGAACAGCCACAGACTGCTGCGTTTCATTCCCGTGTGTATAGCAGAGAACACGCCTGCGTGCCGGGGATGGCACCCGGAGTGTCCCGGGCGCGGCCCCGTGAGCGTATTGCCCGCCGCGCGGCGGCGGACGCATCTTTGGCGAGGTGAGGCACGCATGATCGTTCACCTGGTAGATGGCACCTACGAGCTGTTTCGCTGCTACTACGGCAACAAGAAGTCCGGCAAGGTGGATGACGGCCACGGCGCCGTCCGCCTGGTGCTGCACACGCTGCTGCAGATGGTGGAGGAGGGGGCCACGCATCTTGGCGTGGCCACGGACCACGTCATCGAGTCGTTCCGAAACGCGCTGTGGCCCGGCTACAAGACCGGCGCCGGCGTGGAGCCGGCCCTCAAGGATCAGTTTCACCCGCTGGAGCTGGCGCTCACGGCGTTCGGGTTCGTCGTGTGGCCCATGGTGGAGCTGGAGGCTGATGACGCGCTTGCCTCCGCCGCGGCCGCGGCCGCTGCGGACCCGGGGGTGCAGAAGGTGTGCATCTGGACACCGGACAAGGACCTTGCACAGTGCGTCCAGGGGGAGCGGGTCGTCCAGGTGGACCGGCGCGGCGGCCACATCCGGGATGATGCCGCGGTCCGCGCGC
>DASRZR010000248.1:0-5616 GCA_035686185.1 Spirochaetia bacterium
CCACGAGACTGTGGCAAAAGACGGATCGAGATCTGCCTCTGTTGTCAGGCCGGAATCGGACGTGGATCGGACAGAATACCCCCCGTCGGCACGAACGACCGTCGTCTCCTCTTTCCGCCCGTCCGAGCTCTTGTAGACGGCCCGGTCCGGGAACGCGAGGCCCGCGACAAAACCCAGAAGGGCGACTGACAGCAACGTGATCACCCTGGTCATGACTGTTGAACACCCGGGAGCGTGGGAAGCGACACGCCCGCCACGGAAGGTTGCGTTCGCCAGGGCCGCCCCGTCCGAGCTGCCATCATGGGGCTATCCGGTCCCGTAGCTCACGCGGAACAGGTAGCCGGTGTCATCGCTTACGTACAGCGAGCCGTCCGCCGCGACCGCAAGCCCGACGGGCCGCCCACGCACTCGATAGCCGGAGGTGAGCCAGCCGGTGACGAAGTCCTCTACGGCGACAGGCCGCCCGTCTTCAAACAGGACCGCCACCACCTTGTAGCCAGTCGGCGGCTCCCGGTTCCACGAGCCGTGGAACGCCACGAACATCGCGCCCCGGTAGCGCGCGGGGAACTGGGACCCGTTGTAGAACAGCGCCTGCAAGGGGGCCGAGTGCGCCTGGAAATTGAACGTGGTGGCAAGCGCGCCCGAGCACGGCGTGGAAGGGAACTCGGGACTGGGGAGGCGCTGGGTCCCCACGGGGTAGCAGCCAGGCCAGCCATAGTCTCCGCCTTCCTTCAGAAGGTCCAGCTCTTCCGGCGGGAGGTCAGTGTGATCCGGTGCCAGGTTGTCGCGCTGGTTGACGACGGCCCACAGCCTTCCCTGCGAGTCGAACGCCAGCCCGCTGGCATTCCGAAGACCCGAGGCGTAGATGCGGCCCCCGTTCCCTCCGGGGGAATAGCGCAGCACGGTGGCAAGCCGCGGGTCGTCCTCCTGGCAGATGTTGCAGTCGGAGCCGGAGGAGATGTAGATCGTGCCGTCCGCGGCCAGGGCAAGAGCGCGCGCGTTGTGGTCGCCGTTCCTCGGCATGTCGCTCACCAGGACCCGGGGTGAGCCGACGCCGCGGGGGTAGTCCGGAATCACGGTGACGCCGGACCACGTGGCGATGTAAAGGTCATTCCCCCGGAAGGCAAGCCCATTTGGCTTCTCGAGGCCCCGGGCAACGACACGCGGTGCGGCGCCCGGCGGAGAACCGGGAGGCACCGCGACGACCGTGCCCCTGCCGATCTCGGACACGAGCACGTCACCGTTGGGAGCCACGGCAAGGAACCGCGCTCCCGGCACCTGGGTGGAGACGACCTCGATGTGGAAGCCTGCCGGTGCGGACAGCGGGAACGGCAAGCCGCCGGCGGCAGCCTGGGAAAACGCCGGCGCGGCCCACTGTGCCGTGCCGAGTGCGACGAGCGCCGCTGTGCGCAGGAACCTCATGTGAGCAATGGTACGAAAGGCGCCGGGGCGCCGACAAACCGCCGCGGCCGGCCGCGACCGGCGGCCCGGGCCGTCATCGCACTTGACGTTTTGCCGTTGGCGAATTACGCTCATCGTGAACTGGGAAAAGCACCGGCAACTCTGACCGAGTTTTCTAGTCACGGGACGAAAATGGCAAAAGCGAAAGCGGTCTACGACGAAAAGGCTATCCAGACGCTGGATGCCCTGGAGCACATACGCCTGCGCACCGGCATGTACATCGGCCGGCTCGGGGATGGCTCCAACCCGATGGACGGGATCTACATACTATTGAAAGAGATCATCGACAACAGCGTGGACGAGTTCATCATGGGCCACGGGAAAACCATCGAGATCACGCGGAAGAAGGAGCTCGTGATCGTGCGGGACTATGGCCGGGGCATCCCGCTGGGCAAGGTGATCGACTGCGTGAGCAAGGTGAACACGGGCGGCAAGTTCAACGACGACGTGTTCCAGTTCTCCGTGGGGCTGAACGGGATTGGCACCAAGGCGGTGAACGCGCTGTCCACCGAGTTCGAGGTGGCAAGCTTCCGTGAAGGCAAGTTCGTGCAGGGCATCTTCCGCGAGGGCAAGCTCATCACGGAGAAGGCGGGCAAGGATCCCAAGGCGCGCACGGGCACGCTGGTCCGCTTCACGCCGGACCCCAAGATCTTCTCCAAGTTCGATTGGGACGACGAGTTCATCCTCAAGCGCCTGCGCTACTACGCGTACCTCAACAGCGGGCTGAAGTTCATCTACAACGGCCAGACCGTGGTGAGCGAGGGAGGGCTGCTGGACCTCCTGACGGAAGAGATCGGCGAGGAGTCGATGAACTACGAGATCGCGCACTTCCGGGGAGATCACCTGGAGTTCGCGTTCACGCACACGGGAAACTTCGGGGAGAACTACTTCAGCTTCGTGAACGGCCAGTTCACCATAGACGGCGGCACGCACCAGACCGCGTTCCGCACCGGCGTGCTGAAGGCGATTGACGAGTACGCGGGGGTGAACTTCACCGCGGAGGACGTGCGGGAAGGGATGATCGGCGCGGTCTCCATCAAGGTGAAGGACCCGGTGTTCGAAAGCCAGACCAAGCACAAGCTCGGCAACAACGAGATCCGCCCGTGGGTGACGGAAGAGGTCAAGCAGCAGACGCTCACGTGGCTGCACAAGAACGAGCCGGAGGCGAAGAAGCTGCTGGAGAAAATCCGGGCCAACGAGAGGATCCGCAAGGAGCTTTCCACCATCAAGAAGCAGGCGCGAGAGATGGCCAAGAAGGTGGAGATCCACATCCCGAAGCTCACGGACTGCAAGATCCACTTCTCCGACGAGAACGACGCGCGCCGGGAGGAGACGAGCATCTTCCTCACGGAAGGGGACTCGGCCGGCGGTCCCATGATCCAGTCCCGGGACGTCATGACGCAGGCCATCTTTTCCCTGCGCGGCAAGCCGTTGAACGTCTACGGCCTGAAGAAGGACACGGTCTACAAGAACGAGGAGCTGTACAACATCATGCGCGCCCTCGGGATCGAGGACGGGCTGGAAGGGCTTCGCTACAACAAGGTGGTCATCGCCACGGACGCGGACGTGGACGGCATGCACATCAGGAACCTCCTGCTCACCTACTTCCTGCACTACTTCGAGCAGCTCGTGCTGAACGGCCACGTCTACCTGCTGGAGACGCCGCTGTTCCGGGTCCGGGACAGGAAGGAGACCGTGTACTGCTACTCGGAGGCGGAGCGGGACGCGGCCATGGGCCGGATCCGGGGCGCCGAGGTCACGCGCTTCAAGGGCCTGGGGGAGATCAGCCCGCACGAGTTCAAGCAGTTCATGGGAAAAGACATGCGCCTCACGGAGGTGCAGATCCAGTCCATGGGAGGCGTGCACAAGACGCTGGAGTTCCTCATGGGGAAGAACACGCCGGAACGCCGGAAGTTCATCGTGAACAACCTGATTGCCGACGTCCTGCAGGGAGCCTGACATGGGACTGCTGAAGCCCCTGATGGAGAGGAACTTCCTCGAGTACGCCAGCTACGTGATCATGGACCGCGCCATCCCGGACCTCCGGGACGGCTGCAAGCCGGTCCAGCGCCGGATCCTGCACACGCTCTTCCAGATGAACGACGGCAAGTTCCACAAGGTAGCCAACGTCATCGGGGAGTGCATGAAGCTGCACCCGCACGGGGACGCCTCGATTGGAGACGCCCTGGTGGTCCTTGCCAACAAGGACTACTTCATCGAGAAGCAGGGCAACTTCGGTAACGTCATCACCGGACACGCGGCGGCGGCGCCCCGGTACACGGAATGCCGTCTCACGCCGCTGGCGCTGGAGACGCTGTTCAACCCCGCGCTCACCGAGTACCTGCCCAGCTACGACGGTCGGCGCCAGGAGCCGAAGGAGCTGCCGGCCAAGGTGCCGGTGCTGCTGATGCTCGGCGCGGAAGGGATCGCGGTGGGAATGTCCACCACGATCCTCCCCCACAACTTCATCGAGCTGCTGAAGGCCCAGGTCTCCATCCTGAAGGACGAGGACTACACGCTGGCCCCGGACTTCCTGCAGGGCGGGTCCATTGACGTCTCCGAGTACGACGACGGCCGGGGAAAGATCAGGATCCGGGCCGGCATCCAGAAGGTGAGCGGCGCGCAGAAGCTTGTGATCCGGGAGATCCCCTTTTCCACCACGACCACCGGCCTTATCGCCTCCATAGAAGGGGCCGTGCAGAAGGGCAAGGTGAGCGTCAGCACGATCTCCGACTTCACCACGGACAAGGTGGAGATCGAGCTGCACCTTTCCCGGGGCGCGAACGCGGAAGACGTGATCGATCAGCTGTACGCGCACACGGACTGCGAAGTATCGATCAATTCCAACATCGTGGTGATCAGGAACCAGCGGCCGGTGGAGGTCACCCTCTCGGAGTACCTGAAGGAGTTCACCGGCCTGCTCAAGAAGCAGATCAAGGCGGAGCTGGAGCACGAGCTTGCCAACCTGGAAAACCGGCGCCACTGGCTGACGCTGGAGCAGATCTTCATTGAGAACCGAGTCTACAAGCTCATCGAGAAGGCGACGACGGAGGAGGCGGTCAAGCGCCAGGTCTACGAGGGCATGAAGCCGTTCAAGAAGCTGTTCGTGCGGGCCATGACGGATGACGATGTTTCCCGGCTGCTGGACCTTCGTATCCGGCGGATCTCCGCGTATGACATCAAGAAGAACCGCGGGGAAATAGATGACATCGTGGCCGCCATCCGGCAGGTCAACGCGAAGCTGAAGAACCTGACCAAGACCACCATCGCGTGGCTGACCGGCCTGGTGGAGAAGTACAAGGACCAGTACCCCCGGCGCACGGAAATCGAGACGTTCCACACCGTGGACAAGGTGGCGGTGGCCAAGGCGAACATCCGCATGAGCTACGACCGGGACGCCGGCTACTTCGGTTCCTCGGTGCGCGGCTCCGAGTTCGTGATGAACGTCACGGAGTACGACAAGATCCTCGTGGTCACGGCGGACGGCACCTACCGCGTCATGGCGCCCACCGAGAAGGCATGGATGCCCGGACCCATCCTGCACGCCTCCATCTGGGACGGCCAGAAAGGCGCGGACTTCGTCCTGGTGTACCTCGACGCGGAACGGGCCGCCTGGGGCAAGAGGGTTCGGATCGAGCGCTTCATCACGAACAAGACCTACCCGCTGGTCAAGGAAGGCTCGGTGGGCATCGAGTTCCTGTCCGAGAAGAAGAACCCGGGCATGCTGCGCCTGAACATGGTGCCCGCCAGGCGCCAGAAGGTGAAGGCGGTGATGGTGGACCTGGGCAAGGTCCCTGCCTGCGGCCTGGCGGCGCGGGGGACAAAACTGACCGGCAAGCCGGTCCAGAACGCGGAGCTGATGCCGGAGGGGACGAAGCCCCGGTCGGAGAAGCAACCGGAGCTGGAGCTGATTCCGAAAGGGCCGGCGGGCAAGGCTCGGGCCGGCGCGAAGCGCAGCGCTGCCCGCAAGCCCGCTGCCGCAAAAAAGCGTGCCGCGGCCGCGTCACGAAAGGCGCCGCCAAAGAAGCCGGCGCCGACCGGGTCTCTCCTGAAGCGGGCCGCGCAGATGCGAAAGGGCGACTGAACTCCTGACGGGCGGCGAGCGTGACGGCGCCCCGTGGCGTCCGTCAGCCGGTGACGCTCTTCACGAACGGA
>DASRZR010000249.1:0-12329 GCA_035686185.1 Spirochaetia bacterium
GGAACCGGAACACCCGACCGGCCCGGAAGAGCTGGCGCACGATGACGATGGCCCCCACCACGTCCAGCGCCGCCAGGTAGGGAATGGACACCCAGTACCAGGGTCCGTAGGAGGTCAGCACGACCGCGCCCCCGGCCACGACTCCCGGCAGGTGGCTGGTCCACAGGAGGTGGTGCTGTTCATTTGTCACGGCCATTGCCAGAGACACGGCGGGGATCACTCCCACCAGGGACACCAGAAGGGGAGAGCGGATGTCGACCGCCCCGCTGTACTGCAGGGCGAAGATCAGGAACGCGGGGGCGACAAACTGCGCGCCGGCGTAGCTCAGCTTGGTGAACAGGATCTTGCCGGAGAGCTCGGCCACGGAGCACCCGAGGCCCGACATCAGCGTCCAGAACACGACCGCCCACATCATGAACGCGAACGCCGGGCCGCTGGCGATCTTCCTGCGTCGAAGGCCGGCAATGGCCACGACCACGGACACCAGGGAGGCTGTGATCAGCACCGCGGCGTACAGAGTGACGTGAAACGTCATGCCGACGTATCGTACTCCGCCCGCCGGCGGGCCACAAGGTGCGACAAGCCCGGCGGGCCCGAACCGGGAGGCGGGCCGCCGGGTGTGCCCTCCCTAGAAGTTGACGGTAGCGGTCAGGATGGCCAGCAGGGAGCTGCCCGAGAACGTGTACTCCCGCTCCACGGGGCCCAGGTAGCTTCCGAGCTGCAGGGCGAGCGTGAAGTTGTTCACCGGGGACCAGGAGAAGCCGGCCAGCGCGGTCCCGGACGAGTCACTCAAGTTCGCGATCCCGCTGAGGGAGAGCGTCATGTTCGTGGTCCCGAAGTCGCTGACGGTCACGAACGCGGCCGCGTAGTACTGACCGTAGTATCCGGACTGGAAGAAGCCCGAGGTGAACGCGGCCAGCTTCATGGGGTTGGAGGCCAGGAGCCCGAACATGTCCTGGTCGTAGCCGTCCCCGTTGTAGAAGAACTCCACCTGCACCATGAGCCGGTCGGAGACGTTCAGCACGTCGAAGCTGCGGGAAAGCCCCACGTCGAGCTTCGGCACGAAGCGGTTGGTGACCGCGTACGGCCCCGTCACGGGGTCGAACTTGTCCTGGATGTCGCCGTAGGAGATCGTTCCCTCGGCAGTGAGGTTCAGCGTCTTGCCGTCCTTCGCCCACCAGTCCAGGGGAAGCGGGGTCGAAACGTCACCGCCGAATACCGGTACCTTTCCTGACTTCAGCCACGAGGACACGGCGAACTCCGTGGATCCGGCAAGGAACTCGGAACGCGCCGCGAACGCGGTATCCCAGACGTTGCTGCCCGTTACCTCGTTCAGGTTCGTGAACGTGTACAGGTGCCACCAGGGGGCGAACACGACGTCGGTGCGCAGGCCGAACACCCCGTCCAGGAGTGCGTTCAGGTTCGTGAAGCTGCGGTGCTCGATGTTGATGAGGTCCGAAGGATTCCAGAAGTAGCCAGTTCCCCACTTCAGCACCTGCTTGCCCGCCCGGAAGTAGACGGTGTTCGCCACGTTGAAGTCGATGAACACCTCCTTCACCAGGAGCGCGGTGGCCACGTTTTCGGACGCCACGATCGGTCCGGCCAGGGAGATCGGCGAGCTCACGATGAAGTCGTGCGTGGTCGGCGTCCCGCCGGGAACGTAGCCGATGTTCAGGTCCAGGAACGCCTTGAACCCTTTCTGCAGGCGCATGTCCACGAGGAAGTCCCCGCCCACGACGTTGGCAAACGAGTTGTCGGCGAGGTTGCCGCTGCCCTGCAGGTAGGTGCGGCCCACTGAGTACGTGCTCGTGGCCTGGAGCTGGCCGGACAGCCCCACGTGCTCGTTCTCCACGGACTCCGCCACGCCGGTCTTCTCCGCGGCCCCCTGCGGCGCTTCCACCGCGGCGGAGCCGAAGAAGTCGTTCTCGTCGGACGCCGCGCCCTGGTCGGCGCTCCCGGCGCCGGAAGCGGCCGCCGGCGCGGCAGTGCCCGTCGCGGCGCCCGCGTCGGCGGCCCCGGGGGACTGCGCCCACAGGCCGGGGACCGCCAGGCACACCACCAGCACCGGGACCGCGAGCAGCGTTCTCATGTTGTTCTCCTACTTGCTCAGGCTCTCGAGATAGCTCTTGTCGAACTTGTAGTCGTCCACCGCGGCAAAGGAGATGCCGGTGATCTCCAGCAGCGTCGTGCCCTTCTCCACCTCGTCGGTGTACTTCTGCAGCAGCGGAACGAACCGGCCCTCCACTTCCTTGTAGTTCGTGAACAGGTCCGTCTCCATGAGCGTGCCGGAGAGGCTGTAGGACTCGCGCTTCAGCTCCAGGTACTTGTCGCGCGTGACCCACATGACGAGCTTCGGGTACTTCACGTCGTTGACCTGCGCGATCACCTCCAGGCGGTACACGGGGATCTTCGCGGCGCCGAGCGTTTCTTCCGTGATGAGGTCCTTGCCGTTGGCGTCCGTGGACGGCTTGTACAGCTCCTTGAACTTGCGCGTCTCGATGTCTCCCGCCGTCGTGTTGGAGCCGCCGATCTTCTCGTCGCGGCCGATGTGGGTGAACGTCCGCGTGGCGCGCTTGTACAGCCACATGTTGTCTCCCACGCGCAGGTAGCCGTTGCCGCGCTCCGTCTCGGGGGCGGCCAGCACGATGAGGAACGCATCGTCCTTGTCCCGGCGGTACAGCACGCTGTCGATCACCTTCGTGCCCTGCTCGGGGTCCTTCGTGGTGAGCCGGGCGCGCGCCGTCATGTCCGAGCGAAGCTGGTAGTTCGTATCGTAGTAATCGATCACGTCCTGGATGGACGGCGTGGCCCACGCCGCGCCGGCGCTCAGCAGGAGCAGGACGCCCAGGATGAAAGCCGCAAACCTCATGATGCTCTCCTATTCGTAGTGACGCAGCGCGTCGGCCACGCGCAGCCGGGCCGCCCGTCGCGCGGTGAAGAACGAGATCAGGAACGCGGCCAGCAGGATCACGACGAAGTTCGCGATGATGGAGCCGGCCGTGGGATAGAAGTACAGGTGCTTGTTCACGAAGAACATGCTGAACGGGTTGTCCTTCAGGTCGATCGTGGGAGAGGCAAGCAGCGCCATGAGCCCGTAGGCCGCGGCCACGCCCACGGCACAGGCCGCGAACGCGAGGATCACGATCTCCATCACGAAAACCGACCTCACGTCTCCCCGCTGCATGCCGATGGCCCGGTTGGTGCCGATCTCCCGGGTGCGCTCCCGGATGCTCATGCGCATCGTGTTCACGACTCCGATGAGGATCACGAAGAACAGCACGAGCACCGCGATGACGGACACGAGGTTCAGCCCGCGCTGGAAGTCAACGATGACGCTGGCCGTCTCGTACATGGTCTGCACGTCCAGCTTGGCGCCTTTCCAGTTCTCCCGGCCCAGGCGCAGCTCCTTCTTCGTCTGGGCGTCCGTGTTCTTGGCCCGCTCCAGCAGGTCCCACTCCGGCAGCAGCGCCCGGGTGAGCTGCGCGCCCGTGGGCGCCGCGGCCACGTCCTTCGGGATGTTCCAGTAGTAGGTCTGGTAGAAGACCTCCTCGTTGGCAAAGGCCGCGGAGTCCGCGAAGGAGGCCACCGGCCGTACGATCCCCGTTACCACCACGTCCTTCTTCACGAGGTCTGTCCCGTACTTCGGCGCGTAGCGGTACTGCAGGTGGGAACCGACGGAGGCGCCCAGCCCGCGGGCGGCGGCCTCCGTGAGCACGATGCCGTCCTTGTTCGCCGTGAGCGCGGCGAGGTCCCCGGTGTCGAAGTGAAGCTCGGCACCTGCCACCTTGGCGTTGCCGGTCTCATCCTCCAGCTTCAGGGCGTACACGTCCGCCGGGACCGTGGCGGAACCGAGCGCAAGCTGCCCCTTGACGCCGGCCACGTTCGGGGCCAGCGCCGCGTACAGCTTGTTGGCGGCCGCGATCACCTTCTGCGCGTCTCCCGGGTAGGAGGTGACGATGTTCAGCCCCTGCACCTCTTCCGGCTTCATGTTCAGCATGCCGCGCAGCACGTCCATGTCCACGAAGGCGGCCACGTCCATGAACATGTTCTGGGAGGGAATGATCCCCACCACCCGGAACTTCGGCGCCTGGGACTGGCCGTAGACGGTATTGAACCGCACCGTCACCACGTCTCCCAGGCGGACGTTGATGTCCTTGGTGGCGTTCTTGTACATGATGATGCCGGGGAACACGTCCGGCTTGAAGATGTCCTCGGTGCGGCCTTCCTCCAGCTGCGTGTCCTTGTAGAAGTTCGAGTCCCGGGCGATACCCACCAGGGCCACGAGGCCGGTCTTCCCGTTTCCGACGCTGCGGCCGAACGCGCTCACGTCCTGGTCGATGCGAACGATGCCGGGCACCGTGGCCTTGATGGTCTGCACGATGCGGGGCATGTCCCGAATCACGTCGCTGCGCCGGCTGGCGTACGTGTCCTCCACTACCCGGATGTGGCCGGTCATGTAGACCATCACCTTGTTGAACAGGATGTCGGTCAGCCCGCTCGTGAACGAGGCCGTGACCACGAGGATGGCCATGCCCACGGCGATGCAGATGCCCAGCAGGAGGTTGCGCCGGAACTGCCGCACGAGGTTGCGGGAGCTGATGGCGAACACGATCCGCAGGCTGCGGACGCGGTTGGTGATGAATCCGAAAATGCCCTTCATGACGGTTGTCCTCGAATCCTAGTGCCGGTTGATGGCGTCCAGCGGCGTGATCTTCCGCGCCACGAGCACGGGGTAGATCACGGCCAGCACGGTAACCACCGCCAGGCCGACGATCCCGATCAGCAGCCCGGAGAACCCGAGCTGGGGCTGGAACACCTCGCCCCCGAAGATCAGCTCGATGATCTGGTTGCCGCCGGAGGTGATGTGAAGCGGCCGCACGATCCAGGTGCCGATCACGCCGAGGAGGATCCCCCCCCCGCCGAAGATCACCGAGAGGGAGAACGTCTCCGCCAGGAACATGCGGGTGATGAACCCCTTGCGCGCGCCCACGGCGCGCATCATGCCGAACTCCTCCGTGCGCTCCAGCGCGTTCATGCTGAGCGTGTTCATGATGATGATGATGGCCACCACGAACAGGAGCACGACGAATACCACGACGATTGACTGCAGGATGTCCGCGGTGGAGGCCACCTGCCCGGAGGCCGTCTTCCAGCTCAGCACCTTCACCGGCAGGTCATTGTCCTTCGCCACCTGCTTCATCCGCGCCACGGCCCGGTTGAGGTTCTCCCCGGGAGGCAGCAGGATGGACACGTAGTTGTACGCGCCGAGGTTGTAGTCGATCTGGTGAGTGACCTTCGTCTCGGTCCTGATCTGCTTCTCCAGGTCCCCGATGTTCGAGGCCGACGCGCTGCCGGCGCCGCTGTAGATGGAGCCGCCGCCAAACAGGTCGTCCTCGCTGGCGGTCATGAGCTGCTGCTCCTTGGCGGGGATCGTCTCCACGATGTCGCGCGCCGTGTAGTAGCCGAAGATCTGCCGGTAGGTCTCGATGTCCATGAACGTGATCTCGTGCATGGTGGAGTTCAGGGAACGGAACTTCACCACGCCCTTGATGGGGACATCCATGTTCGTGGAGTTGGGCTCCCCGAAGCCTTCCAGCGCCAGGGAATCCCGCGTGACCAGCTTCAGCCCCTCCGCCTTCGCGTCGTCGGTGAGGTCCGCCTTGTTCAGGTCGGCGCCCTGGGGCGTCAGCCAGTATCCCTGGAACTTGTACAGGTCCTTGCGGCCGTCCACGTTGACCATGAGGCCGTGGTCGGCACCCGTCAACAGCGAGCCCTCCACGGGGCTCACCGGGTTTCCGAACACGCGCTGGAAATCATCGAAATCGCAGCCGAAGGTCAGCATGAAGCTCATCTGCTGGCCCCCGAGGATCATCACGCCGCCCCGGGTCATCGGGATGAACGCCTTGATCCAGTCCTGCTGGGAGAGGACCCACTTGATCTTGTCCCAGTCCTTGAGGATCTTCAGCGGCTTCGCCATGGGCGTGAACAGCACGTTGTCCTTGGTCTCCTCGTCCGAGACGAGGATGATGTGCCCGGTGAAGCTCTCCACGATGTTCTTCTCCACGCCCCGGCGCATGCCGATGGCGGTGGCGTCCCCGAGGATCATGATGAAGGCGGCCAGGAAGAGGATCGTCCCGATGATGATGCTCTTCCCCTTGTGCCGCAGGAGGCTTCTCCAGGCTATTTTCAGGTACAGCATGGGTCGCAGTCCCTTCAGCTTGCCATCAAGCCGTCTTTGATCTTCACGACCCCGTGCGCGTACTTCAGGATGTCCGGGTCGTGGGTGGAGAAGATGAACGTGGTCTTCTCCAGCTCGTTCAGTTCCTTCATGAGGCCGAGGATGCGGTCACCGGTCTCGGAGTCCAGGTTCGCCGTGGGCTCGTCCGCCAGCACGATGGCCGGCCGGGTCACCAGGGCGCGCGCAATGGCCACGCGCTGGCGCTGGCCGCCGGAGAGCTCGAAGGGCTTCTGGTTGATCTGCTCCTTCAGGCCCACCTCCTCGATCAGCTTCTCCGCCCGCGTGCGGATCTCCTTGCGGCTGAGGTGCTCCTGCTTCATCAGCAGCAGCGGGAACTCCACGTTCTCCCGCGTGGAGAGCACCGGGATCAGGTTGAAGGTCTGGAAGATGAACCCGATGGTATGCAGGCGCAGGTCGGTGAGCTGCCGGTCCGTATAGGTGGTCACCTCCTGGCCGTGGATCTTCACCGATCCGTCCGTCGCGTGGTCGATGCATCCGATGATGTTCAGAAGCGTCGTCTTCCCGCTTCCGGAAGGCCCGATGATGGAGATGAAATCGGCTTCCTCGATGGCGAGATCGATGCCGCGGACGGCGTGCACGGTAGTGGCGCCCAGGGGGTAATCTTTCTTTACGCCCTTCAATTCAATCACGTTCATGGTAGGAGCTCCTTAGATCGTCAGGGGTTTCGGCGGCCAGCGGGTGACAACATTTCTGCCTGAAGACCGCTGATGCTACCTACGGCTCTGCCGTTCTGTCAATACTGATGGTTCAACACCGAAACCCTCTGGTTTTGCACCTTCAGTGACAGGGACGAGGGTAAGAATGATTTATTGCGGGTGAGTTAAGGAGGGCGTGCCTTCCCTGGTTACAGATACATCCTGAGCACGAGGTCCTGGTCGTAGTTGCCGAAGCCACGGCCGAAGATATTCAGGCCGCCGACGTGCTCGGCGTCTTCCTTGATACCGATCTTCACCTTCACGGAATGGTGCTCGGAAAGCCTCAGGTCGGACACCGTCACCGGGGACACGAGCACGCCGTCTATGTAGCAGCCACCCTCGGTGACGCTCCAGACCTTGTTCAGGCCGTACTGGGACCCTTCCAGCTTCCACCATTCCGGGGTGTAGGTGCCGCGCTTGTCGCCGAAATCCCCCGGAGAGATCCAGCTTCCAATCTCCACGCCGTTGACCCACATCGTGATGTCGGACCGCCACTGGGGGTTCGTGCCGGGGGTCTCCGAGGACAGCTCGGCGGTGACCTCCAGCCGACGCACGGGCTTCTGCTGGTACAGCGCGTTGTTCGGGAACTGGTACACGACGTAGCCCTTCTCGAACCACAGCAGGCCCGCCTTCACGCGTTCGGGCTCCAGGAAGGAGGCCGGCGTGTCGAGGAAACCGATGATCTTCTCCGTGGAGCACATGCCGCAGGGTGGAGAAACGGCGTACTCGATGAACAGGCCGATGGGCATCTCCACCTCGATGGCGTCCGAGACCTCGCTGGGCTCCGAGAACTGGACCAGGAACTCATCGTACAGCGCGGAGCAGATCTTCTGCGTTCCCTTGGCCGCCTTCACGCTGTGCGTCTCGATCAGCCGCGCCTCTTCCAGGAACATGACGTTCGTGGCAATCGTCGATTGAGGGAGCCCCATTTCGTCCTTGATCTCGTTGACGTTCTTCTCGCCTTTCCTGAGAATCTCCAGAATCCTCAGGCGAACCTCGGATGCCAGGCCCTTGAGGGCGCGGTAGTCCTGGGGAAGCTGGATCACCATGATCCGCCCTTTGTTCTTGCCGCTGGTCACGTGCGGGATTCCTGTCACGACTGTCTCTCGCCTGGGTACTTGGTATATATCACAATCTCTGATTTGGTCAAGGTCCCGGCGGCACTCCTCACTGGCAGAAATCGTCGATCGCCCCGGTGACGACCTCCCGGCAGGTCCGCACGGAATCGAGCTCGACCCATTCCTCCACGCCATGCAAACCGGCACCCCGTGGGCCGATTACTACGGTCTGAATGCCGGCTCCGTCGAGGAGGGAGGAATCCAGCCAGCCGCTCTCGCCCGCGAACACGGCAGGAGAGCCCGTGCGCCGGGCAAGGTTCGCCGAAAGGGCAGCCACGATGGCAGAGGCGCGGTCAGCCTCCATGGGGTTGCGGACAAAGGTACACCTCATCGTGGCCCGGAACTTCGGATCTGCTGCTCCGATGCGGTCGAGCAGCGTCCGCAGCTCGGACTCCACGGACTGCGCTGTCTCTCCGGGAAGCGTTCTGCGCTCCAGGGACAGGCGGCAGGCCGCCGGGTAACTGGAGAGCTCCTGGCCGCCGGCCACAAGCGATGCGTGCACGGAGGCGGCGCCGAGCGTGGGATGCCGGCGCCCGGCCGCCAGCCGTCGGGATTCGGCCTCCAGCTCCACGAGCACCTTCCCCATCGCCACGATGGCATCCACGCCCACGTCCGGCAACGACCCGTGCGCCGCGACGCCGGAGGTCTCGATGTCGAACCAGGCAAAGCCCTTGTGCTCGGTCACGATCCGAAGGCCCGTGGGCTCCCCCACGATTGCCGCATCCGCTCGATACTCGCGCACCACCGCCTCGGTGCCGATGCTCGCGTACTCCTCGTCCACCACCGCCGTGAGGATCACGTCGCCGCGCCGACGCTTCCCGTCAGCCCGCGCGGCGGCAGCGTGAGCCGCCGCCATCATGAACGCGGCAAGGGCTCCCTTCGTGTCCATGGCCCCGCGTCCGTACAGCCGGCCGCCGCGTATCTCCGGCCGAAACGGCGCCTCCATGCCGGTCACTCCGACGGTGTCCATGTGCGCGTTCAGCATCAGCGACCTGCCGCCGCCGGTTCCCCTGGCGATGGCGATCACGTTC
Organism: Spirochaetia bacterium; assembly: GCA_035686185.1. GTDB lineage: Bacteria > Spirochaetota > Spirochaetia > SZUA-6 > Fen-1364 > Fen-1364. The sequence continues at coordinate 9,104 of DASRZR010000249.1, forward strand.
CGTCGCCCGGCCTCGGTGGTGTCCTGCAGGCGCACCTCCAACCCGCGGGCGCCGAGCCACTCCGCGACACAAGAGCCGATGGTGGACTCTCCCGAGGCGCCCGGCACGAGCCGGGGATTCACGGAGTCGATGGACACAAGACGCGCCAGGAGATCGTGCAGCTCATCCATGAGCTGCATGTTATCCCAGCCGCAGCGCCCAGCGAAGACCGGTTTCCAGGGTGGCGCGGTAGCCGGGAGAGCCCAGGACCTCCACCGTATGGCCCGGCGTGAAGCAGAACACCCGGCCCCGGCCGGTCTCGTGCGCCCACGCGGCGCAGGAGGAACCATAGTCGGGGTGGACGACCTCCAGCAGCCGGGTGGTGCGGGACGCCTCGACGTGGACGAAGTACATCTCGTCGGTCAGATCGAAGGGCTGAAAGCCCGCGGCCGCGGGATGGTCGGCGGCCATGGCACGGACGGCGAACCGGGGATGCTCGCGCGGATGGAACTGGAAGCTTCCCCTCACGGTTGCGAAGTAGGCTCCCGTTTCACCAAAGGAGGCCAGGCCGTTGTGCAGCGCAACCACCGCCCCGCCCGCCGCAGCGTACTCCGCAATGGCGGACTCGTGCGCGGGCGTGGCCCACACGGCGTCGGATTCGGCCGGGGCAACGCGGTTCTCCTTGGCCATGATGAGCGCCCGGTAGCCGGCAAGCGAGCCCCATGGGAGCGCGCCGGTGTCGGTGAACACGTCGAGGCCAACGTCCAGCGAGTCGGAAAGCCGGCCGAGCGCCTCCGCCATCCCCTCCGGCCGGTGGTAGTAGTCTCCCACCAGCGCCACGATCTTCTGCGGTGCCATCTGTCTGCCTCCTGTCACGGGTAGAACAGGAACATGTTGCCCGCATCCGGAATGCCGCTCATGGCTTCCGTGCTCCGGCGGGTCAGCTCGTCGTCGATCTCGGGCGGGTTGCGCCCGGCCGCCGCCATCACGTTCTGCTCGATCTGCCGACGCGTGCGTGCCCCCACGAGGCTGGAAACGACGCCCGGCCGGCCCAGCACCCAGCGGATGGCCAGCGTGCTGAGCGGGGTGGAACAGCGCCGCGCGGCGGCGCGCATGCCCTCCACGGATTCGCGCACCCGCGGCCAGACGTCAGGCCGGTAGTAGAGCGTCTTCTGCCGGGCGTCTCCGGCGGGGAACGAGTCCGGTCCGCGCGGAGTGTCGGACAGGAGCCCCTGGGCGATGGAGCTGTACGTGACGATTGGCACGCCGCGGGCCCGGCACCAGGGGATCACCTCGTTCTCCGGATAGCGCCACAGCAGGTTGTAGCCGAGCTGGTAGGCGTCGATGCGCCCGGCCTCCGACGCATTCTCCAGCTCCCGTACGCCGAAATTGCTCACGCCGATCAGGCGGATCTTCCCTTGCGCCCTCAAGCTCTCCAGCGCGGTCATCATGGGGCGCAGGTCCAGCCCGGTCCGGGGCCAGTGGATATAGAACAGGTCGAGCCACGACCGGCCGAGGCGCCGGAGGATTCCCTCCACCACGGCGGCCGTCTTTTCCCCCTCCGTGGCATGCGCCTTGGAGGCGATGAAGGCGCGAGCCGAGAAGGGTGCCACGGCCTTTCCCAGGACCTCTTCGGACCGCCCGTTGCCATAGTCGGCCGCGGTATCGAAGTGCGTGACTCCGAGGTCCCACGCGCTGTGGATGAGGGCGACGGATGCCTCGGCGTCCACGGGACCCGTGCCCATGTCGCCGAATGCCCAGCAGCCGAGGCCGAGCCCGGGCGGAATGCGGGACGGCCGTGCGGCGGCGTCGGCGCGCGGCGGCTCAGTCATTCTCCAGCAGCTCGATGAGGACCTTCAGGTCCCGGTTCGCATCGACGTACGCGTAGCGGCCGCCGGTATACTCGCCGGACTGCACGAGCGGCATGCTCTCCTGTGCAAGGTCCGCTACCTTCTCCTTCATGCCCTTGATCTGGAACGCGATGTGGTGGACCCCCTCCCCCTTGCGGTCCAGGTCCTCCCGCCACGTGCTGGGCTTCTCATCCGGCTGGATGAGCTCCAGCTGGAGGCCGGGGCCCACGTCGAAGAACGCCAGCTTCGCGCGCGCGGGGGTGGGGGCGCCGCGGTACGTTGCCTGCGACTTTTCCAGTACGTCCGTCACCTGGATGCGCGGCACCGGGACGCCGAGGAAGTCAGCGTAGCGTTGCGCGGTCTTCTCGATGTCATGGACGAGCAACCCCACCTGCGTGACGGTGTGCGTGCCGAGAATACCCTTCTTCATCCGGAGGTCCTCCTTGCGTGGCGCACTCCCGAGGCTACTGCCGGTAGCCGAACCGCTTCTCGAGACCCAGCAGCAGCGCGATCAGGAACAGCGCGATGATCAACAGGATCCAGGCCATCGCCGAGGCGAGGCCCATCTTGAAGTACTGGAAGGCGTTCTGGTAGAGGTACAGGGAATAGAACAACGTCGCCTGGTTCGGACCGCCCTGCGTGATGATGAACGACTCCGCAAATGACTGGAAGATCCCGATCACGTACGTGATGACGTTGAACAGGATCACCGGCGAGATCAGCGGGATCGTGATGCGGAACGTGCGGTGGAAGAATGTGGCTCCGTCAATGGCCGCCACCTCGTAGAGGGACTGGGGGATGTCCTGGAGCGCGGCGAGGTAGATGATCACGGCGCCGCCGGACGTCCACAGGAACATCATGATGAAGGCGGGCCGGGCCAGGTGCGGGTCTGCCAGCCAGCCGGGGCCTTTGATCCCTGCGTACGAGAGAAACGTGTTGATGAGCCCGGTCTGCGGCTGCAGCATCCACACCCACAGGATGCACAGGATCACCAGCGGCACGAGCGTGGGGATGAAGAAAATGACGCGGAAGAACGACAGGCCCCGGATGCGGCGGTTGCTGAGGATGATGGCAATGGCGAGCGTGGCCACCGTGATGACGATGGTGCCGAAGACCACCATGTACAGCGTGGCGTACAGGGACGCGCGGAACACGGTGTCCGTGGTGAGCAGGTCGATGTAGTTGCCAAGCCCCCGGAACTTCGGCGGGTCCACCACGTTGTACTGGGTCAGGGAGTAGTACAGGGAGCTGGCAATCGGGTAGGCGGTGAACACCAGGAACCCGATGATCCACGGCGAGATGAAAAGCAATCCGTTGCGCTGGTCCCTCTGGAGGCTCGTCATGCCTATCCCTTGATCCCGGTCATCGCGATACCCTGGATGAAGTACTTCTGCAGG
>DASRZR010000250.1:0-2598 GCA_035686185.1 Spirochaetia bacterium
GCGCTGGCGGCTGTTCTTCAGCTCCTGGGCGTGCGCCGGGAACATCACGTTGAACAACCGCAGGCGGACGCCTCGTCGTACGGGGACCGGGTGGATGCGCTGCTGAAGCGGATCTCCGCCACCAGCGCCACGCCGGCGTCAGGCACGTCGGCGTCCGCCCCGGCGGCCCCGGCCAGCAACTAGGACGCGGACGGCCGGCGCGCTACCCGGCCGCCGGTCCCGTCCCGGACCGACCCTTTCCCCTGCCCCCTCTCCTTCGACGCCTCTTTCGAGGTGCGCCTTCCTGCACGGTGCGGCTCCTGGCCGGCGGCCGTGCGCCCCGGCGATAGTGGGGATTCACGGCCCGCAGCACGGACTCCGTTGCCACGGCGAGATCCTTCTTGGACGGGAAAAGCGGCGCGGACGCCGTTCGGACATACTGCTGCACCAGGAACTCCGGCTCGGGTGACCGCAGGATGTCCTCCTGCGCCAGGGCCAGGTCGTGGAAGAGGAAGTCGAACATCTCGGGCCGGGGAAGCGGAGAGCCCGCCTGTGTGCGTCCATCCAGCTCCGCCAGGCGGCGGCCGAACGCGGAATCCGCCAGGCGCTGGCGGCTGTTCTTCAGCTCCTGGGCGTGCGCCGGGAACATCACGTTGAACAACCGCAGGCGGACGGCCAGGTCCAGCACGGCCTCGGATTTCCCCGAGATGAGGATCTTGTAGACTTCCTCCGTCACGCGCTCCCGGGAACAGCTCAGCACGGACTCCGCCATGCGCTTGATGAGCCCTCCCAGGGCGGGCGGGAACGGGAAGTCCAGGAGGCTGGCGTACTTCACGGCGCGGATCATCCGCACCGGGTCCTCCGCGAAAGAGGTGTCGGCACGGTCCAGCGTCCGCAGGCGCCGGTGGCGAAGGTCGGGGAACGCGTCCACGTAGTCGATGAGCTGCTCTTCCACGGGGCAGTAGTACAGCGCGTTGATCGTGAAGTCCCGGCGGCGGGCATCCTCTTCCATGGTGCCGAACGCGTTGTTCAGGTCTGCCGGTACCGCCTCCGCGTCGGTGGCGGGCGCCACGCGGGAGCGGAACGTGCTCACCTCGATGTACTTCTCCCGGGAGCAGTAGACGTGGACCAGGCGGAAGCGCCGCCCGATCACGCGCGCCGAGCGGAACAGCCGCTTGATCTGCAGGGGGTGGGCGTCCGTGGCCACGTCGAAGTCCTTGGGCCGGCGGCCGACAAGGAGGTCGCGCACGGCGCCCCCGACGATGTACGCGTGAAACCGGGCGCCCCGCAGGCGACGGACCACCCAGACGGCATCCGGGTCCACCGAGCGCAGGTCTATCCCGTGCTCGTTCCGCGTGTAGATGTGAGCCTTCTTCTCTATGGATCCGCTTGTGGATGCGCCGTATCTGAAAAGCAAGCTTCCGCCATCGTAGCGCGAAGGCGCGCTTTGTCAAGGTTCGCGCGGGCCCGCTCCTTGACATCCTCGGGCGGCTCTCCTTTACTCAGGCTCGTGCCCGCGGAAGAAAAATCAGACCTCATCGAGCCCCGCATCCCGAAGGGCTTCCGGGACTTCCTCCCGGACAAGGAGTCGCAGCGCCTGTCCATCGTAAGGCGGCTGCAGGCCGTCTTCGAGAGCTTCGGCTTCCTGCCCATCGACACGCCCGTGCTGGAGTTCTCCGAGGTGCTCCTCGGCAAGGGCGGCGGGGAGACGGACAAGGAAGTGTACCGCTTCACGGACCACGGCGGCCGGGACGTGGCCATGCGCTTCGACCTGACGGTGCCGTTCGCCCGGTTCATGGCCGCGCACCTTGCGGAGGTGGGCCTGCCGTTCCGGCGCTGGCACGCGGCCAAGGTCTGGCGCGGGGAGAACACCCAGCGCGGGCGCTACCGGGAGTTCATGCAGGTGGACTTCGACGTGGTGGGCGTCGACTCGGCTTCCGCGGACCTGGAGATTCTCCTCATGATGAAGGAGAGCCTGGAGTCCCTGGGGTTGAGCCGGTTCAGCATTCGCTACGCCCACCGCGGCCTGTTCAACGCCTGCCTGACCGGGCTGGGCCTCTCCGGCGGGTCCGTGGAGGTGCTGCGAACCATCGACAAGCAGCGCAAGATCGGCACGGAAAAGACCCGGGAGATGCTGGCGGAGTCCGCCGGGCCGGACCGGGCTGCTCGGATCCTCGATCTCACCCGGGTGGAAGATGCCCCGGAGAAGACACTGTCCAAGCTGGCGGCAGCAGCCGGTGCCGACCACCCCGGCGTGAAGAGACTCTCCGAGATCGGGGAGGCCCTGAATCGCCTCGGGGTCACCGGCAGCTTCGTCCTTGACCCGTCCATCACGCGAGGCCTGGACTACTACACCGGCGTCGTGTTCGAGAGCTTCCTCTCCGACCTGCCGGACATCGGGTCGGTCTGCTCCGGAGGCCGCTACAACGAGCTTGCTTCCCTGTACACGAAGCAGCACCTCCCGGGCGTCGGTGCCTCCATCGGGCTGGACCGGCTCATGGCTGCCATGGAAGAGCTGCACCCGGAGGAGAAGGCCCCGGGAGGGGCTTCCGTGCTCGTGCTGTTCCTGGAGGAGCCGCTGCTCGGCGAGTACCACCGCATCGCGCGGTCCCTGCGGGA
>DASRZR010000251.1:0-7237 GCA_035686185.1 Spirochaetia bacterium
TCGTGCGTGCGCATGCCCAGCACGTACAGGAGCGGCAGGTAGTGCTCCGGCGTGGGCACCGCGAGCTGCACCGCGCTGCCCAGCGAGCGGTAGGCAATCAGCTCCTCGCTGGACCCGGAGTCGATGAGACCCTTGATCCGCTCCGCCGCCTCCGAGGCCCAGGGCAGCGCGAACGGGGTGGCGAAGTCCCCGCGCGGCGGGAGCGAGATGCGGCCCAGGTTGTGAACGAGGTTGCCGCTGGCGATGATGAGCACCCCTTCGTCCCGCAGCGGGTCGAGCGCCCGTCCCAGCTCGTAGTGCAGCCGCGTGGGCATGGCGCGGTCCAGGCTGAGCTGCACCACGGGGATGTCCGCGTGGGGGTACATCCACCGCAGCACGCACCAGCAGCCGTGGTCCAGGCCCCATTCCCGGTCCAGTCCGATGGCGAACTTGCGGGCGGCCTCCGTGACCTTGCGCACCAGCCAGGGGCTGCCCGGCGCCGGGTAGCGCACCTGGTAGAGGTCCAGCGGGAAGCCGTCGAAATCGTGCAGCGTGGGTGGCGGATCGGTGGAGGTCACCAGGGAGCCGGCCGTCTCCCAGTGGGCCGACACGCACAGGATGGCGGCGGGCCGGGGCACCTCGCGGGCGACGGCTTTCCAGCCGCGCGCGAACTCGTTCTCCTGAAGGGCGTTCATCGGGCTGCCGTGCCCGACGAACAGGACCGGCATGCGATGAGGGGTGTTCATGGGATGGGCTCCTCCTCCTGGCACGTGCCCGCGCCGGCGGCGCGGTAGACCTCGACGAACGATGCCTTGTCCGTGGAGGCGAGGTGGTAGAGCGTGCGGGACATGGAAAGCGCGTGGTGCGGGCAGCTCACCACGCACTGGGCACAGTAGATGCATCGGTCCAGGTGGTAGTGGTAGGCGTACCTGTTCGCGGCACGGTCGATGACTTCCACTTCGATGGCGCGGGCCGGGCAGTCGCGGACGCACAGCTTGCAGCCATCGCACTTCGACTCGTCCCAGAGCAGCTTCCCGCGCAGGCGATCCGGGGCGGGTTTCACGCGGTAGGGATACAGCTCGGTGAACGGCCGCCGGAACATGGAGACCACCACGTCGTTCAGCATGGAGGCTATTCTCACAGGCTCACTCCGATCATCCGAAGGGCGATCAGCACGAGCAGCTGCACGAGGGCCAGCACCGCGCCGGTGCGCCACCACAGACCCACGGTCTGGTCGATGCGCAGCCGGGCGAACAGGGACTGCAGCGCCGCGGTCACGAACAGGAGCGCGAGCGTCTTCCCGAGGAACTGCAGCGGGCTGCCCAGCCCGCCCAGGTAAAACGCGCTGATGAGCGTGAGCCCGATCAGGAGCTCGATGTCGCGGCCCAGGCGGAAGAAGGCAAGACCGCGGCCGCTGTACTCCGTGAGCGCGCCGCTCACGATCTCCGTTTCCGCCTCCGGCGCGTCGAACGGGGGAAGCTCGAGCTTCCCCATGAGCCCGATGAGCGCCACGATGAATCCCAGCGGCTGCGTGAGGATCATCCACGGGTGCTCCCGCGCCCAGCCGTTGACCTCCGCGATGCGCCAGGAGCCGGCCGCGATGGCCGGACCCAGCAGCGCGAGGAGAAACGGGGCTTCATAGGAGAACAGCTGCGTCAGGGCGCGCACCGCGCCGACCAGGGAGAAACGGTCCTGGGTGTTGGCGCCCGCCAGCCCGATGCAGAGCGTCATCATCATCAGCAGGTACACAGTGGCCACCAGGTCGCCGCGGAATCCCCACGAGGGCGCCAGGCCGGCCATCGGGACGTACAGGCCGGCCGTCAACGCCCCCGCCAGCGCGGCGAGCGGAAGGCCGTTGAACAGCCCGCGGTTGACGCCGTCCGGAACGATCTCCTCCTTGACGAGCAGCTTGATGAAGTCCGCCAGCGGCTGGAACCAGCGCGGGCCCACCCGGTTCTGAAACCGGGCCACCAGCTTGCGGTCCACGTACTCGTAGGCCAGGCTGGCAGTGACGAGGAACAACACGCCGGGGAAAAGGAGGAGCGCTACCAGGGCCAGCACCACGTTCATGAGCGGCCTCCTCCATACCAGCGGATGCCGTAGGTCCGGAGGTCCTCCCAGGACCAGGTCTCCACGCCACCGGCTCCCGTTTTCCCGCGGCGGCGCAGCGTGAGGGAGCGGTCGTTGCAGGAGAAGCAGGGGTCGATGCCCGCGAGGATCACCGGCACGTCCGCCAGTTTCTGCCCGATGACCACGTTCACCACCGCGGCCCAGTTGCAGAGGCTGGGGGTGCGCACCTTCACCCGGTCCGGTTTCACCCCGCCGGTGCTCCGCAGGTAGTAGAACAGCTCTCCCCGCGGCGCCTCCACGCGGCTCACCGCCTCGCCCTCCGCCACCTTTCGCGGCGCCGGGATGGAAAGGTCCCCCGGCGGCAGGCGGTCCAGGATCTCCCGCACCACGCGGAAGCACTCGGAGAGCTCCCGCACGCGCACCACGAACCGGGCCTCCTGGTCGCACCGCTGGTCGACGACCGGCGTCACGGGGAACTGCCCGTAGGCGGCGTAGGGGGCGGCCGCGCGCAGGTCCGTGGGCACACCGGACGCCCGCGCGGTGGGCCCCACCGTGCCGAAACGCTCGGACATCTCCCGGCTGATCGTGCCCACGCCGCGCGTCCGCCTCAGGAAGCTCTCATCGGTTGTCACGATTTTCAGGTAGTGCCGGGCCCGTCCCTCCAGGTAGTCCATGCCGCGACGGATGGCGTCCGCGGCCGGGGCGTCGATCTCGTACTTCACGCCGCCGATGAGGTTGGCCGCGTAGTTCACGCGGTTTCCCGTAAGCTGCTCCAGCAGGTCCATCACCGTTTCCCGGTCTCTCCAACTGAACATGAACAGCGTGTCGAAGCCCGCCTCGTGCGCCGCCACGCCGAGCCACAGGAGGTGACTGTGGATCCGTTCCAGCTCGCACAACAGCGTGCGGATGGCCTGGCCGCGGGGCGGGATGGTCATGCCTGCCAGCGCTTCCACGCCCAGGGCATACGCCGTAGCGTGGATGTGGGAGCAGATGCCGCAGATGCGCTCCACCAGGTACAGTCCCTGCACCCAGGAGCGGTCCTCCGCCGCTTTCTCGATCCCCCGGTGCACGTACCCCAGGCGGATGCTCGCCCCGGTGATGATTTCCCCGTCCACGGCGAACTCGAAGTGTCCCGGCTCTTTCAGCGCGGGGTGCTGGGGCCCGATGGGAACGATGAACGTCCCCGGCGCTTCTCCACTGCCCACCGACGGCGCGCTGTCCGCCACGGGTGCGGCTGACTCTACCAAGAAGTCCTTGCGAAGGGGGAACACGTTCGGCGGCCAGTCGTCGGGAAGGAACTGCCTCTTCCCGCCGGGGAGGCCCGTCACGTGCACCCCGAGCATCTCCGACAACTCCCGTTCGAACAGCACGGCGGAGGGCACTGCGCCGGAGATGCTCGGCACCTCGGCGCGGTCCCGGGGCACGCGCACCCGCAGCGTGGCCAGGCACGGTCCCTGGCAGAACTGGTACAGGACCTCGATACTGCCGAGGGTGCCGTGTTGCGAGGCCGACCCCTGCGCCGGGGCGCCGCCAGGCGCGGCCTCGGACGCCGACGGTCCCGCGGCCGGCCCCAGGCCGTCCAGTCCCGTGATCGCCGACAGGTAGCCCCACGCAAGCCCTCGGAACGCCGTGACCGCCGCAAGGAGGTTCTCCGCCGGAGTCTCCATGTCCAGCCGGGTGTCGGAAGCGAGCCGGCTGCCCGTCAGCCACGGCGCCAGGGCCCCCTGTATCCGGGAGAGATCGGCGGCGCTCACGCGGCACCTCCGGGCGCGGCGGCCTTTGCGGCGTGACGACGGGCCTTCGGAGGTCTCAGCCGTGTGAGCAGTTGGATCACGCCGTCTATGATCGCCTCCGGACGCGGGGGACATCCCGGCACGTACACGTCCACGGGAACCACGTCACCGATGTCTCCCACGATGTTGTAGCAGCCGTGGAAGGCCCCCCCCGTGATCCCGCAGGAACCGACCGCCACCACGAACTTCGGCGCCGGCATCTGCTCGTAGACCCGCACCAGCCGCTCCCGCGCCAGGCGCGTGACCGGCCCCGTGCACACGAGCACGTCCGCGTGCCGGGGCGACCCCCACAGCTTCGCGCCGAAGCGCTCCAGGTCCCAGCGCGGGGCCAGCGTTGCCAGGATCTCGATATCGCACCCGTTGCACGACCCGCTGTTGAAATGAACGAGCCACGGAGAGTTCACGCGGGACCACAGCGCCACCGCCTCCAGGGCCCGGCGGAATGCCGCGGGAAGGCCGTGTACCGTTGCTGCCATGAGCCCTTCCTTCCTCATCCCAGCCCCAGCGCCACCAGGGAAAAGATCAATCCCAGGATGTAGACGCCCGTCACGATGGTGAAGCCGCCGCTGCCCACGATCAGGACACCCAGGTGCAGGATGGCAAAGAAGAAAGCCACCATGAAGAACGGCCGGTAGCCCGGCGCGGCCGCGCCTGCCTGCGCCTTCTCCCCTCCCGAGTACGTGCTTGCCTTACCCTGCGTGGAGGCGCTGCGGGCGGAAAACGCCGCGGCCCCGGCAAGGACCAGCCCCACCAGTGCGCCGTACACCAGCAGCGCAATGGGCGGCGTCAGGATGACCTGCATGTCACAGCCCTCCCTGCCGAGAGAAGATGGCCAGCACCACCTGGCCGGCGGGCACCGTCAACCCGCTGGCCAGCCCCGGCCACACGCCAAAGGCCACCACCAGCGCGGCCAGCACCACGATCGGCACCACCATACCGACCGGCACACGGGAACCGGCCGTCACCAGCGGCGAGGTGGTGTGCCGGTACATCGTGCTCACCAGCGGCGCGTAGTAGGCGAACGACAACAGGCTGTTCAACACTCCGAACACCACGAGCGCCACGGCCACCCCGTTTCCGCTTCGAGCCCCGGACGCGAAGATCTGCCACTTCGACATGAAGCCGCCCAGCGGCGGGAGGCCGCCGAGGCCCAGAAGGGCCACGGTCAGTGAAAGGGCGATGAGCGGGTAGCGTCGTGCCGCGCCGGAAAGGTCCTCCTTCTCCAGCGGCCCGTGGTCCCCCCGGGACAGGCGCAGCGCGAACAGCAGGCTGCCCGCCGCGAGGAACGCCAGTCCCTTCATGGCCGCGTGCGTCAGGAGGTGGAACGCGCCGCCCTGCGCTCCTTCGGCCTGGCCGAAGGACAGCGCAAAGCCCAGCCCCAGCAGCATGTATCCGACGTGGCTCAGGCTGGAAAAGGCCAGCAGGCGCTTGACCTGCGTCTGGCGCAGGGCCAGCAGGTTGCCCACGATCATGTTCACGGCGCCGAAGGCAAGGAAGATGGCCCCCCAGGCGGAAGTGGTTGACGCCACGATGGACAGCGCCCGAAGCAGGGCCACGATTCCGCTTTCAATGACCACACCGGAGAGCATCGCGCTGATGCCGCTGGGCGCCTGCGCGTGCGCGTCCGGCAGCCACGTGTGCAGGGGCACCATGGCGATCTTCACGCCGAAGCCCACGCAGAACAGCGCTCCGGCGGCCAGGAACAGCGGCCGGGACCCGGCGCCGGCCGCGATGGCCGAGCGAAGCGCCTCCAGGTTCAGCGTGCCGGTCTGGGAGAAGACGAGCCCGATGCCGATGAGGGCGAGCATGGACCCCACCGAGTTCTGCACGAGGTACTTCATGCCGGCCTCGAGGCTGGCCGGCTGGTCCGAGTGGTAGGCCACCAGCATGTAGGAGGCAACGGCCGCCGTTTCGAACCAGATCCACAGGTTGAACAGGTCCGCGGCGCAGCCCAGGCCCAGCATGGCGCCGATCATCGCGTTGAGCAGCGCGTGGTATTTCTCCTGCCCGGTCTCGTGCCCGATATAGGGGCCCGAGAACACGGACACCAGCACGCCGAGCACCAGCACGGCACCGGACAGCAGGAGGCTGATCCCGTCGAACTTCAACGCCACGAGCCCCACGGTGAGCTGGAGCGCTTTCCCGTCCGCCAGGTCCCGCCACGCGGCCGCGTACGGCACCAGGGTGAGGAGCATGACGCCAAGGCTCACCCACCGGATGGGGTTGGCCGTCCACGGCCCCCGGGCGCGGCGAAGCTCCGAGGTGTCCCGTACCCTCTGGAAGATCCGGCCCAGCAGGTACACGAGCGGGGAAGTTACGATGGGAAGCGCGACAACCCAGATCCATGACGGCCACAGGAAGTCGAGCCCCAGCAGCTCCCGCATGTCAGCCTCCCAGTCCGGCCACGAGCCACACGGCGCACAGCACGGCGATCACCGCCACCAGGATGGCGGCAACGTTCCAGTTCAGCAGGCCGGACTGTGTCACCCGAAGGCCTTCCCCGGCCCCCTGGACGCCGCTGACGATGCCGCGGTTGACGGCCTCGAACCCGTAGCCGGCTTCCGCCGCCCGCCGCAGCCAGCGCAAGCCGCGCGTCAGCCATGCAAAGGCCGCCCGCGCCGCCCACAGGCCGGCTCCCAGCAACACGACGCCCACGGCGAGCCACGTGGCCGGCGCGGAGAGGACTTCCGCGGCCATGGTCCAGGTGGAGGCGCTTTCCGCTCCCGCGGGCGGGGCCGGGAAGTGAAGTGGGAGTGTCCCGGCCAGCAGCTCGCGGAACGGACCCGCGAGCATCCAGGTCACCAGGGCGCCCAGCGCCAGCGGGAGGAGCGCTGTCTTCATGGCCGGCCCCGCCTCGTGCGCGTGGGCGCGGGCGCCGGGCGCAAAGAACACCATCCAGGCGCAGCGCAGCGTGTAGGCCGCGGTGAGCCCCACGGTCACGAGCATGACCGCGTAGGCCCAGAACGGACCGGAGGCACGCCCGGCTTCCAGCACCATCTCCTTGCTCCAGAACCCGTTCACGGGCGGGATCCCGGCCAGCGCCAGCGCTCCGACAAGGAACGCGACGCACGTGAACGGCATGGTGCGCGCAAGGCCCCCCATCTCCCGCATGTCCCGTGTGCCCGCGGAATGGATGACCGCGCCGGCGCCGAGGAACAGCAGCGCCTTGAACACCGAATGGCTCAACAGGTGGAACTGGCTCTGGAAGATCGCCCCGGCCCCGATGGCGTAGACCATGAACCCGAGCTGGCTCACCGTGGACCACGCCAGCACGCGCTTCAGGTCGTTGGCCACCAAGGCCATGATCCCTGCCAGCGTCGCCGAGAGCAGGCCGACGATCACGACCGTCTCTTTCCAGCCCGGGACGCCTGCAAAGGCCGGGTAAAAGCGGTTCA
>DASRZR010000252.1:0-2851 GCA_035686185.1 Spirochaetia bacterium
GACCTTCCCCGTGATCCCTTCCCCCAGCTTGTAGCGGCCGCGCCGTTTCTGGCTGGCCGATAGCCCGTAGGCGGCCTCAATCGAGATCTCGCCGCTCTGGCGGTTGAGCAGCGTGAGCGTGGCAAACTTCATGTCCAGGGAGCGCGTGATCACCTCCAGCACTGGCTCCACGACCGTTCTCAGGTCCAGGCTGGAATCCAGGATCTGGGTGATCTCGAACAGGATGGACAGCTCTCCCTGGCTGCCCTCCAGCGCGCGCTTTTCCGCCGTCATCTTCTCACGTCCTCGATTCTACAGAATTGTACCTTGGCCCAAAAAAAGATACCGAAATGTAGCCTCCGCGAGCATGCAGTGTCAAGCAATACGCAGCGCCCTGCGGGCGCCCGGCGGCCGCATTGACAGCCCCCGGGCATCTCCGTATAACCCTTCCATGAGTGCACCTACCTTCCACCCGCTCGCTTCCGAGCTGAACGCGGCCCTGTCCGGCAGCGTGGCAGATGCGCTGCTGTCCGCCCTGGGTCGACGCTTGTACTTCCCCAAGGGCATCGTGGCCCAGTCCGCGGAGGCGAAGAAGAGCGCCACGCGCGCCAACGCGACCATCGGCATCGCCACGAAGGCGGGCAAGCCTGTCTTCCTGCCGACCATCCGCGCCCACATGCCGGACCTGGACCCGGAGGAGATCTTCCCGTACGCGCCCACCCAGGGCGTGGAGAAGCTGCGCGAGCTGTGGAAGAAGGACATCGTCCGAAAGAACCCCGACATCGGCGGCGCAACGTTCTCCCTGCCGCTCGTCGTTCCGGGGCTGACCTGCGGAGTCTCCACGCTGGCGGACCTGTTCGCGGGCCCGGGAGACACGCTGGTGGTTCCCGACCTGCACTGGGACAACTACCCGCTCATTTTCGAGACCCGCCGGGAGGCCTCTGTTTCCACGTTCCCGTTCTTCTGCGGAGAGGGGGCGTCCGCCGGCTTCAACGTGAAGGGCATGAAGGAAACGCTCACCCGGGCCGCCGAGAAGGGGAAAGCCATCCTCCTCCTGAACTTCCCGAACAACCCCACCGGCTACAGCCCCACGCTGGAAGAGGCGGACGCCATCGTGGCGGCGGTCACGGAGACGGCGCGCGGCGGTGCCCGGCTGCTGGTGATCCTGGACGACGCCTACTTCGGGTTGTACTACGAGCCGAAGATCTACGAGCAGTCCCTGTTCGCGCGCCTGTGCACGGCGCACGAGAACATCCTCTCGGCCAAGGTGGACGGGTCCACCAAGGAGGACCTCACCTGGGGCTTCCGCACGGGTTTCATCACGCTTGGGGCCCGGGGTCTCACGGAAGCACACTACGACGCGCTGACGCGCAAGCTGATGGGGGCGCTTCGCTCCACCATCTCCAACTCCAGCATCCTGGCGCAGAACCTCATCCTGCGGTCCCTGGAAGACCCCCAGCGCATGGCCCAGAAGGCGGAGGCCGCCCGCCTGCTGCGGGAGCGCTATGACCGCGCCAAGGCCATTCTGGCCGGGCGCCGCAGCGCCGCCATCGAGCCGCTTCCGTTCAACTCGGGATACTTCATGAGCTTCCGGGTGCGCCGCGGCAGCGCCGAGCAGCTTCGAAAGGCACTGCTCGCCGGCGGGATCGGCACCATCTCCATCAACGAGACGTGCCTGCGCGTGGCCCTTTCAAGCGTGGACGTGGAGAAGCTCCAGGACCTGTTCGACCAGATCTACGCGGCCGCGGAGAAGCTGTAAGAGGGCACGCGAACGGCCGGTGACCGAGCGGCTGCTGGCCGCGCGGCCCGGCTACTGCTCGTTCACCAGCAGCTTGCCCAGCTCCTTGAGCTCGGGGATGCGCTCGTACACCGGGCGCTTCTTTTCGTGGAAGGACTTGTCCAGCACCGTGCCGCGAAGGTACAGCTCGTTCACGAGATCGGAGAAGATCGCGAGGTTCACCCCGAAGTTCTGCGCCGCCATGTCGCGGAGGATGCGGTCCTGGTCCGTGGCCCCGTGCGCCAGCATGCCGCGGATGTTCGGGAGCAGCTTCTGGCGCGCCTGGTGGATGAAGTGCGCCGCCGCGAGCACCATCTCGTACAGCTCGTCGAACGTGAAGCCGTTCTGCTTGTAGTAGTCGGTCTTGGAGGTGAGGTTTTCCAGGCGGTCCCACTCGGACTGCGGCAGCTCCAGCACCACGAGCGCCTTGCGGATGAAGCGGTTGGACACGTTGTTCTGGAAGTGGTCGCCAATCTTTTCAACGATGCGGTAGATGTCCGGGTCCTTGACTTGCACGTTCTGCTCCCGCCCAAAGGGTAGCGTGCCGCCACCGGGGGGTCAAGCGCCGCCAGTGAACGGACCGCGCGTCACGCGCGCACGCAGACCAGTCTATCGCGTCCGGGCCGCGCCGGCCATTTCCCAGCGCCGACCCTGGCGCGCCCCGCGCTCCCGCATCGCCTGGTCCAGCCGGGAGAGGAACGTCTCCTTCGGCCAGAAGCCGCGGGGCGCCACCAGGCGCTCCTCCGGGGTGTCACAGGTCAGGCGCATGACGACGGTATTCGGCGGGAGCATCTCGAGGGCCGCCACCACGTACTCGATGTGCCGCGGCGCGCACGGGGCGGCAAGCTCGCCCTTTCGGTAGTCCCGGCCCAGGGGGGTGTCCCGGGGCACGTGAAGGTTGTGGATCTTCACCCCGTCCGGCCGCATCGCCGCAAGGCCGGACATCGTTCGTTCGATCTCGGGCCATCCTTCTCCCGGCAGGCCGAAGATGAGGTGCACGGCGACCTTCACGCCCCGGCTTCGGAGCATCCCGAAGGCGCGCTGGAACTCTTCCACCGTGTGGCCCCGCCCGATGCGCATGAGCGTGTCGTCGTT
>DASRZR010000253.1:0-2778 GCA_035686185.1 Spirochaetia bacterium
ACTATCCTCGCGGTCGTCGTGGGTCTCCTGATGGAGGCAGCGCGCAGGAAGGCGGTCCCGTCGTCGGCGGCGTCCAGTCGCTGAGCAGGGCACTGCAAAAAAAGCGCCCGCGGGTGCGGGCGCGACGCAATCCTTCTTCCCCGGCTCCCGGGTCACCCCGCGGGAGTCATCGCGACGGGCGGTGGTTATGCCCTGCTGAGCGCCGGCTCACGCCCCCGTGAAACGAGCGTGCGTTCGATGCGCTGCATCTCGTCCCTGCCGAGCAGTTTTTCCACGTCCATGATCGTCACCAGTCGGTCCCCGATCTTGCCTACCGCGGAGATGAACGAGCGGGCCTCTTCCCCGAGGACCGGTGGCGGCGGCTCGAACTGGTCCACCGGTACTCGCACCACCTGGCTGGCGGAATCCACGACCATGCCGACCGGCTTGCCCTCGATCTCCACCACGATCACGCGCGTCATCGCGGTGTCCTGTGCGCGCGGCAGGTCGAAGCGCTCGCGCAGGTCGATGATCGGGATCACCTGTCCCCTGAGGTTGATGATCCCCTTGACGCTGGAGGGAGCATTGGGCAGCCAGGTCACCTGCCGCGTGCGGATTACCTCGCGCACCTTCAGCAGCTCCAGCCCGTACTCCTCGTCTCCCACCGTGAACCCGATCAGCTGCCGGACCTCTGCCGCATCCGCCCTGACTTTCTCCGCCATTTTCGTTCCTCCACGTACGGGCGCCCTTGTTGAGGGCATAACACCCTGGCGCCTCGTGTCGTGAGGGCTTTTGCAATCCGCGTGCCATTGCGGGCGGAGGAGCCGAGGATTCGCGGACCCGGCGGCCGAGGAGCAACCGGGGGCTGGTTTTCCCCGTGAATCAGAGGCTTCCCGCGGTCGGCGCGCCAGTCGGAGGGCAGGCCAAGGGCGCGTGGCGTCGCCCTGCGACCGTCACTTCCAGGGCCCGCGGACGGCGATGGAACACCGCCGTGGAACAGTGGACTGGAACAGCCGGGAGTCTCAGTCGTCCCCGTTGGGGAGCACCATGACCTTCATGGCGTTCTGGGAACGGTCTTCTATGGCGTGGATACCTCCCTCGAAGCCTTCCAACGGTACGCGGTGGGACACGAGGTCATCCACCCGGACCCTGCCGGTGGCGATCAAGGAAAGGGCTTGCAGGCTGTTTCTCCGCGACGTGTAGGAGGCGAAGATGGACAGCCCCTTGCGGAAGACCTGGAACGGCTCGATGGTGGCCGTCCTCCCCTGGGGCGAGACCCCGAACATGAGCACGCGTCCGCCCGGCCGCGCGAGGCGTATGGCCTGCGCCAGCATGGACGGCGCACCGGTGGCATCTATGACTACGTCGAAGCGGTCCGACGGCAGGGATGCCACGTCCGTGGTCACCTCCGTGACGCCGTCGCGGCGCGCGGCCGACAGGCGCTCCTCGCTCAGCTCCGCCGCGGTGAACTCCACGGCGCCCCAGGCGCGCGCGGCGCGGATCAGGAGCATCCCGATCGGCCCGGTGCCGATCACGGCGATGCGGTCTCCCAGGCGGATGCCCGCGGACTCGATGCCGTGCACCACGCAGGAGAGCGGCTCCATGAACGCGGCCTGCTCGAACGGGACGTCACCGGCATCGAACACGACCTTCTCCGGGGCCAGCACGAGCTGCGCCATTGCGCCGGGACGCGTCACCCCGACCGCCTGCCAGTTCTCGCAGAAGTTCTGGCGGTTGGAAAGGCAGGCTGGGCAGTCATCGCAGGCAATGTTGGGCTCCACGGCCACCCGGGACCCCGCCTTGAACCGGGTGACGCCCGGCCCCACCGCCTCGACGACGCCCGAAAACTCGTGCCCCGGGGTGACCGGGTACGAGCCGAGATACTCGCCCCTGTAGATATGGACATCGGTGCCGCAGATGCCGCTGGCCATGACGCGCACCAGCACGTCATCCGGCTTGAGGACGCGCGGCACCCCGGTCTCGTGGACCCGAACGGCGCCCGGTTTCTCCACCACTGCTGCCTTCATGTCACCTCCTCACGCATCCCCCGTTCGGGACGCACGCAAGATCTCATCGCCCAACCTTCAACCCTTCACCGCGCCCATGGTGAGCCCGCGCACGAGGGAGCGCTGCGCCAGCCAGCCGAGCACCATGGGCGGAAGGACCACGAGCGTGGCGATGGCGCACAGCTTGGCCCAGAACAGCCCCTCCTGGGTCATGAAGCCCGCCATGTATTCCGGCACGGTGGCCGCGTGGACGTACGTGAGATTGATCGAAAAGAAAAACTCGTTCCAGACGAAGATGAAGACCAGCAGCCCGGTGGAGATCATTCCCTGGCGCGCCAGGGGCACGATGATCCGGAAGAACGAACGCACGCGCGAGGCGCCGTCCAGGTCCGAGGACTCCAGGATCTCCCGCGGAACGTCGAGCAGGAACGAGCGCGTCATCCAGATGACGATGGGCACATTGACGCCGGTGTAGATGAGGATCATGCCGCCCAGGGTGTCCAGCAGGCCCGAGAGGCGGAACAGGAGGAACACGGGCACGATCACGGCCACCGGCGGCAGCAGCGTGGTGGACAGGAACCAGAAGAACAGGTGATCCGAGCGGCGGAGCGCGCCGAACACCAGGGCCCACGCCACCGGCACGCCCAGCAGCAGGCAGGCGGCCACCGTGCCCACCGAGATCACCGAGGAGTTCAGGATGTAGTGCACGATCTCCTGGCGCAGCACCGTGGCGTAGTTCTCCAGCGTGGGCCGCGCGATCCACAGGGACGGGGGCAGCACGTCCACCTCTCCC
>DASRZR010000254.1:0-6658 GCA_035686185.1 Spirochaetia bacterium
GGCCGTGGTTGTACGGCATGGGGACGTCTTCCCCGGACACGAGCTCCACCGCGGCGTCCAGATCGTCGAAGCAGTTGCGGGACACCAGCCATGCCACGTGGGAGCCCACGCTGGCAAACGGCATGGATTCGTCGATGACCACGCAGCGGTTCGTGCGGGCCACAGACTCGTACACGGCCCGCTCGTCCAGCGGCCGGATGCTGCGCAGGTCGATCACCTCCGCGTCGATGCCGTCCGCGGCCAGCGCCTCCGCGGCTTCCAGCACCATGCGCACGGGCTTGGAGTAGGTGACGAGCGTCACGTCCCTGCCGGGGCGCTTCGTGTCCGCCACGCCCAGCGGCACGATGTGCTCCTCGTCGGGGACTTCCCCCTTCACGCCGTACATCATTTCCGATTCGAGGAACAGCACGGGGTTGTCGTCGCGGATGGCGGACTTCAGCAGGCCCTTGCCGTCCGCCGGCGTGGACGGGGCCACTACTTTCAGCCCCGGGAAATGAGCGTACAGGGACTGCAGCGCCTGCGAGTGCTGGGCGCCCAGGAACTCCGCCGGTCCGTTCGGGCCCCGGAAGACGATGGGCACGGTGAACTGGCCGCCGGACATGTAGCGCATCTTGGCCGCGTTGCTGATGACCTGGTCCATGGCCTGCAGGGAGAAGTTGAACGTCATCCACTCTACCACGGGTCGGAGGCCGGCCATGGCCGCCCCGATTCCGATGCCGGTGAATCCTTCCTCCGAGATCGGCGTGTCCATGACGCGCTCGGGGCCGTACTTCTCCAGCAGGCCCTGGCTGACCTTGTAGGCGCCGTTGTACTGGCCTACCTCTTCCCCGAGCAGGATGACCGAGTCATCCCGCGCCATCTCCTCGTCCAGCGCCTGCCGCAGGGCCTCCCGGAAGGTGAGCGTGCTCATGCCAGGATGTCCTCGTACAGCGAGGGAAGGCCCGGCTCGGGGCTTTGCTCCGCGAACTTCACCGCCTCGTCACACAGCGCCTTGCACTCCGCGTCCATTGCCGCGTAGTCCGCTTCCGACAGGTGGCCCGCCTCTTCCATGCGCGCCTTCTGGATGAGGATGGGGTCCTGTTTCTTGTAGGCCTCCAGCTCTTCCGGCGTGCGGTACTTGGCGGGGTCTGACATCGAGTGCCCGCGGTAGCGGTAGGTCCTGATCTCCAGGAACACGGGTGTGGACTCACCGCGCGCTTTCTCCGCGGCTTCCCCCACGTCCCGGTAGACGTCCTCCACGTCCATGCCGTTCACCTGCTTGCCGGGGATCCCGTAGGAGTCTCCCATGACCACGAAGTCGGTCACCGAGGAGACGCGCCGGAAGTCGGTGCCCATGCCGTACTGGTTGTTCTCGCAGATGTAGACGATGGGGAGGTTCCAGATTTTCGCCATGTTGAGGCTCTCATGGAACGAGCCCTGGTGGATGGCACCGTCCCCGAACCAGCACAGCACCACGCCGCCGTCCTTTCGGTAGCGGCACTTCAGCGCCACGCCGGTGGCCACCGGGATCTGGGCGCCCACGATGCCGTTGCCCCCGAGCATGTGCTTCTGCGCATCGAAGAAGTGCATGGACCCGCCCTTGCCCTTGGAGATTCCGGTAGCCTTCCCGAACAGCTCCGCCATCAGGCCCTTGGGGTCCATGCCGCAGGCCAGCGCGTAACCGTGGTCCCGGTAGGCGGCCACCGTGTAGTCCCTCTTCATGTCCAGCGCCGCGATGGCGCCGACGGCTGCCGCCTCCTGCCCGATGTACAAGTGGCAGAACCCGCCGATCTTCTTCAGGCCGTACATCTGGGCGGCCTTCTCCTCGAAGCGGCGGATGAGGAGCATGTTACGCAACAACTCCGCCTCGAACTTCGTGCTGAGGCGTTCCTTCTTCCCGACGGCCATGGTCGATCGTGTCCTTTCAGAAGCGGACGATGTCTTTGTGGCCCTTCATGGGCAGGTAGCGAACGGCTTTGTCAATGACGGTCTCCAGCACCACGAGGTCCGGTGCCTGGGGAGCGAGCTTCCACAGCGCCTGCAGCCGGGGCCCGAGAGCCTCCAGGACCTCGGCACGGAGGGACGGGTTGTCCACCACGTTCACCAGGCCGCGGAGCGTGATCACCTCGTCCAGCGTGGGCGTCTGGAACATCCACTCCACCTGGGCGTGGTTGCGGACCTGGTCCAGCGCCGAGAAGCCCGGGGCGGTGAGCGCGTACAGCACCCCGTGGCTCTCCCGCAGGAGCGTGGGGGTCATCCAGCGCACGTGAGGATGTCCGTTGTCATCAATTGTAGCGAGCAGTCCCGTGCCGTGGGCCTCGATGATGGCCCCGACCCGGTTCATCACCTCACGATTGTCCATGGGCTTGAAGATAGAGAAATCACTACCCGGATTCAAGTTGGAAGGCGTACCGAACTTCAGTATACTGCGCCCCATGCATCGCACCGTCCCCGCCGAACGGGGAGCCGCGCTCTTTGTGTGGGAAACCCACGGGATCCACGTGGGCACCGGTTCGGACCACGTCAAACACGGCATCGACGACCTGGAGGCCACCGTCGAACGGGCCATTTCGCTCGGCTTTCCGTCCGTGACGTTCGTCATCCACACTCCCCGGCTCACCCGGTTCCGCTACGCCGCGGAGCGGGCCACGGACGTGAAGTTCATCCGGGGCGATGCGTCCTACTTCGACTTCGCGGACCGCATGAAGCGGCTTCGGGAAGCGGCCGCCGGCCGGATCCAGGTCCGCTACGGCGTCGAGCTGGAGTGGCTCGGTACCGGCCTTGGCCTGCAGTGGAACCGCGCCAAGCTGTTCCAGGCGCACGGGGTGGATTTCGTGGTCGGCTCCGTTCACTTTGCGCCGGAGGGCATTCCCTACGACGGCTCGTCCCACGCCACCGCGGAGCTGATCCGCCTGCGCGGCGGCGTGGAGCCGTTCTGGGCCGCCTACTTCGACGAGTGCATCGAGATGATCGATGCGACCTGGCAGATGATCTCCGTGGTCGGGCACCTGGACCTGCCCAAGCTGTATGCCCCCCTGCCGGCCTGCCTGGCGGACATGGACGGCGCGGACAACGAGACCTCCCGGCGCCTGTCCACGCTCCTGGAGATGATCGCGGAGCGCAACCTTGCGCTGGACGTGAACACGTCCGGCATCCGCAAGGGCTGCGGCATCTACCCCCATCCCGAGATCCTGCGCCGGGCCCGCGGGTTGGGGATCCCGGTGGCAATCGGCACGGACACCCACTCGCTGGAAGACCTCGGAAGCGGGTACGCGGACGGGCTGGACGCCGTTCAGGAAGCCGGCTACCGCTACTACGTGTCCTTCTCCCGCGGCATCCCGGAGAAGCGTCCTCTGCGCCACCGGGACGAGGCATCGTTTCGCGTGCTCAACCTCGGCATGGAGGTGCTGAACCACCGGTTTGCCAGCGAGCGCCGGCTGGAGATCCCCCACCTGTCGTTCGGCGGCGGCTTCAAGACCCTGATGAAGGAGTTCCCGGAGTCCTCCTCCCTCGGATCGTTTCACGCGCTTCGCGTGAGAAAGGAAGAACGCTCCCTCACGATCTCGGACCGCATGCCGGCCTACGAGGGAGGGGAGATCGTCTGCCTGTACTCTCACCACAAGGACACCCCGGGCACGCTGGCCGTGCTGCTGAACACGCTGGCCTCGGAGGAGATCAACGTGGAGACGGCGTGGCTGAACTCCCGGCACGACGGGACGGCCACCGCCTACCTCACGCTGGGCGGGCCGAGGGAACGCATCCGGGAGGCGGTGGAGTTCGTGCTCGGCACGGCCGCGGACCGCTTCCTGCGCATCGACCCGGAGGTCCGCATGAAGCTGCCGCCGCTGAAGGACGCCTCCGCGTACCTGCTGGAAGTGGACGGCGTGTGGCTCCCCATCCCGCTCTCCCGGCACATGATCGTGGCCGTGCACGCCAACCGGCCCGGCGTGGTGCTCATCCTGCTCTCGGCGCTGGCCTCCCGCGGCGTGAACGTGGTAGACCTGCAGCTCGGAGCGCGGGGGGACAAGAACTTCGCCGCGCTGGGGGTGGAGGGCGATGAGCGGGACGTGGCCGACGTGCTGCGCCGCCTGGGGCCGGCCTACTACGAGGCATCGCACATCGTGCTGGGACCACTCGGAGAGACGCTGTGAAAAAGAGAGTCACGGGAAAGCAACAGAACTCGAAGATGTGTTTCGTGTGCGGGCTTGCGAACACCTCGGGCCTGCACGCGGCCTTCTACGAGCTGGAGTCGGGAGAGCTGGCGGCCCTGTTCCATGCCCGGGACGAGCACCAGAGCTACCCCGGCCGGCTGCATGGAGGAGTGAGCGCGGCCATGCTGGACGAGACCATCGGCCGGGCCATCCTCACCCGGTCCCGGGGCGAGACCTGGGGCGTGACGGTGGAGTTCACGACGCGCTTCAAGAAGCCGGTGCCGCTGGACCGTCCCGTCCGCGTCATCGGCAGGATTGTCAAGGAAGGATCCCGCATCTTCGAAGGCACCGGGGAGATCCTCCTGGAGGACGGCACGGTGGCGGTGGAAGGCACGGGCAAGTACATCAAGATGCCGCTGGAGAGCATCGCGGACTTCAACCGCGACGAGCAGGAGTGGAAGATCACCGCCCTGCCGGATGACCCGGCGGAAGTGGAGGTTGGCTCATGAAGGGTATGACCACGGCGGCGCTCGTGCTGATGGCAGCGCTTCCCGCCGCCGCGCAGAACACGCAGCTCGCGGACGGGCTGTACGCGGAGATCAAGACGGACCGGGGCACGATCATCTGTTCCCTGGAGTACCAGAAGGTGCCCATGACCGTGTCCAATTTCGTGGGGCTGGCGGAGGGCACGCTGAAGGCGAACGGCTCGACGGGCAAGAAGTTCTACGACGGCCTCACGTTTCACCGCGTGGAGCCGGGCTTCGTGATCCAGGGCGGCGATCCTGCCGGGGACGGCAGCGGGGGGCCGGGCTACGAGTTTCCCAACGAAACGGTGCCCAGCCTGAAGCACGACGGCCCCGGCGTGATGGCCATGGCGAACGCCGGGCCGGACACCAACGGCAGCCAGTTCTACATCACCATGAAGGCAACTCCCTGGCTGGACGGCGGCTACAACATCTTCGGCCGCGTGGTGCAGGGCATGGACGTGGTGAAGGCCATCAAGGCGGGAGACCACATCATCTCTGTCCGGATTCTCCGCGTCGGCGCGGCCGCCGGCGCGTTCTCGGTAACGCAGAAGGGCTTCGAAACCCTGGTGGCCAACGCCAAGGCCGCGGCTATAGAAAGGAAGAACATGGACCGCAAGGACACCCTCGCCGACATCCAGAAGAAGTGGCCCAAGCTGACCACGACGAAGTCCGGCCTGATGTACGAGGTGCTCACGCCCGGCACCGGCGCCTCCCCCGTGGCCACGTCCAACGTGGTGGTGAAGTACACCGGCACGCTCCTGGACGGCAAGCTGTTCGACAGCACCGACGCGCACGGCGGGAAGCCCGCCACGTTCCAGGCCAACCGCGTCATCCCCGGCTGGACGGAAGCGCTTCTGCTGATGAAGCGCGGGGAGAAGGTGCGCCTGGTGATCCCGCCCGAGCTCGGCTACGGCGCCCAGGGCTATCCCGGCGTCATACCGCCGAACTCCTTCCTGGTCTTCGAAGTGGAGCTGGTGGACTTCTAGCAGTGCCGCGCGGAAGCGCGGCTGTTGATCACACAACCTGCGGCCGGGCGAGCCGTGGTACGGTAGATGAGCGCAGTTGGTGGCGCGCGAAGCGCGGCGCTGCTTGTGATCACTTCTGCATCGCGGGCTTCAGGACCTCCTCGCACCACTGGCGGAAGGTGTAGGAGGTCGTGTTTTCGGCCGTGCGCACGAGGGAGCCGCGGGGGTTCTTCTCGGAGTCCGCGCGCATCTGTACCAGCCACTGGGCCACCGCGCTGCTCCCGCCGGCCTGGACAAACTGCGCCTTGAACGCGTCGTTGCCGATCTGTTGAAAGCGGATCGGCGTGCCAAGGACCTCGCTCATTATCCGTGCCATGTCGTTGCAGGACAGGTCCTCCGGCCCCAGGACGCCGACACCGCCCCGGCCGCTCCACGAGCGGTCGAGCAACAACCTTGCGGCCGTCGCCGCGATGTCCCGGGTGGCGACGAGCGGCGTTTTCACGTCCGGGTGTCCGATCTGGAAGAAGGTGCCGCTTCGCTTCAGCGCCTCGATCTGGGTCAACAGGTTCTCCATGAATCCGGCGCACCACAGAGCCCGAGAGGCGCTTCCGGTCTCCTCGATTGCGTTGCCGATCTCCGTGGCCAGCGGGGACCCGCTCACCGCGTCCGCGGGCGCGAGGCGAAGACCGGAGACGAAGACGAGGCGCTTCACGCCTCGCCGCCTGATGGCCTCCGCGGCGGGACGGACGAAACGCATGTAGTCCTTCAGGATATCCGAGGAGCTGAACGGGAAGGGAACGACGAGGAACACCGCTTCGACACCGTCGAAAGCCGCCGCCGTGACTTCTGGATTATCCGGCGAGCCAGCCGTTACCTCGACCTCGTTGCGAAACCGCGCTGACAACTTCTGCGGATCGCGCGCGATGACCCGGACTCTCTCGCCGGCAGCCAGCAGGAGAGGAACGAGCTCGGAACCTATCTTGCCGGTTGGCGTGGTGACTGCGATCAAGGGTGACCTCCTCGGGGAACCTGTCAA
>DASRZR010000255.1:0-6349 GCA_035686185.1 Spirochaetia bacterium
CGGCGTAGAACGTGAGCGGCGCGTGCGGGATCATCCCGATGTCCCGGTGGCCCAGGGACACGAGGTGGCGCACGGCCGCCGCGGCGGAGGTGCAGTTGTCGATGTCGATCTGGCACACGTCGCGTCGCGAGATCGTGCCAATGACCACGAGCGGGCAGCCCGCGTCGATCAGCTCGGTGAGCCCGGTGTCCGAGTCGTGGGTGTTCATGAGGATGATGCCGTCCACGCCGTCCTGTCGGGCGAGCTGCAGGTAGTTCCTCTGCTTGAGTTTCAGCGGCTGGAGCACGAGCTGGAATCTCCCCTTGTTCAGCACCGGCGTCATCCCTTCCAGGATCCTCACGATGTAGGCATCAGAAGAGATGTAGCCGGAGTGCGGGATGAAAAAGCCGATGGTGTGGTGCTTGACCATGGCCACGCGCCGGGCCTGCTCGTTGGGCGTGTAGGAAAGCTCCCGCGCCGCCTTCAGCACGTTCTGCCGGGTGGCCTCCGGGATGGACTTTCCCGGCGTGTTGTTCAGGACGAAGCTCACCGTGGTGCGGGACACGCCCGCCCTTCGGGCAACATCCGTGGCGGAGGCGCGTTTCTTCATCATGACCGGGGCCCGTTCATCCCTTCACGGATCCCGCCAGGATGCCCCGGACGAAGTACTGCTGCAGAGAGAAGAAGACCACGAGCGGCAGCAGCATGGAGATGAACGCCGCGGCGGTGAGGTATTCCCACCCGCCTCCGTAGGAGTTGACGAGGTTGCTGATCGTGACGGTCATGGGGGCCACCTGGGGGGTCCCCCCGAGGTAGATGAGCGCCACCAGCAGATCGTTCCAGACCCACATGAACTGGAAGATCGCGAGGGACGCGAGCGCGGGAACGGATGTCGGGAGAACCAGCCCGAAGAATATCTGCGCGTGCGTGGCCCCGTCAAGGCCGGCGGATTCCATCATCTCCCCCGGCAGCTCGCCGATGAAGTTGCGAAGCAGGTAGATGGAGAACGGCAGGCCGTAGGCCGTGTGCGCCACCCACACCGCGGGGAACGAACCGGTGATGCCCAGGCCGTTGAACAGGCGAAGGACCGGGATCAGCGTCACCTGCAGCGGCACGACGAGCAGGCCCACCACCACGAGGAACAGCGTGGTGCGGCCTCGGAACGGGATCCAGGCGAACGTGTACGCGGCGAACGCGGCCACCAGAAGGGGCATTACCGTGGCCGGGATAGCGATGAGCAGGCTGTTGAGGAAACTGCGGCCCATGTTCGCCTGCCCCAGCACGTGCGCGTAGTTCTCCAGCGTGAACTGGAACGGTGTGGCAAACGCGCGCCACCAGCCGGTGCTGGAGATCAGGTTCGCCGGCCGCAGGGAGGAGATGAACAGGCCCACGGACGGCAGCAGCCACACCAGGCCCACCACCACCAGCACGAGGTGGAGCAGGCCGCGGGCGCCCAGGCGCGCCGCGAGGAGGCCGCCGCGGGGGCGGCGTCCCGCCATGGTCATCGTCACGCTCATGAGCCGCTCCTTCCGAACCGCTTGATGTTGAGGATCATCACCGGAATGATCGCCACCAGCAGGATCACGGCGAACGCGCTGGCCCGCCCGAAGTTCTGGTAGTTGAACATCTCCTTGTACATGCGGTTGGCGATGACCTCCGTGTCCAGCGCCCCGTTCGTCATGACGTAGACCACGTCGAAGATCTTCAGGACGCTGATGACCAGCGTCGTGGCGACCACGGTCAGCGTGGAGCGCATCAGCGGGAGGATGATGCGGAAGAAGACCTGGCCCTCCCGGGCGCCGTCGATCCGGGCCGCCTCCAGGACCGACTCCGAGATGCCCTTCAGGCCGGCGGAGAGGATCACCATGGCGAACCCCACCCACATCCAGATGCCGACGATGATCAGCGCCCAGTTGTTCTGCGACTTGTTGAACAGCCACGCCTGCGGCTTGAAGCCCGGCGAGATGGCGGTGAGGATGGCGTTGATCGTCCCCACCTGCGTCGTGCCCGCGGGCTGGAACTGGTACATGAACTTCCAGATGACGCCCGCCGCCACGAAGCTGATGGCCATGGGCAGGAAGACCACCGCCTTCACGGCCCCCTCGTAGCGGACACGGTCGGAGAGCACCGCGATCAGCAGGCCGACCGTCACCGTGACGAGCGTGAACACCACGAGCCACACGAGGTTGTTGCGCAGCACCACCAGCATGGCCGGATCAGTGAAGATGTAGCGGTAGTTCGCAAACCCCACCGGCTGCGTCGAGGTGGCGTTGAAGAAGCTCAGGACCGCGGTGTTCACCGCGGGGTAGATCAGGAAGACAACGAGGAGGATGGCGGCCGGGGCCAGCCACAGCCAGGGCCGCAGGCGGGCCCGGGCACGGCCGCCGGCGAGCTTGAGGGCCCCCTCCACGGCGAACAGGTACGCGCTCAGCGCCAGTGGCACGCCGACCACGGCCACCAGCGCCCACAGGACGGTGCTCACGGACATCGGGTCACCTCCACGAACGAGAGGGGGGCCGGAAGGGCCCCCCTCCGGAGAGAACGCTTCAGCTTCCGCTGTAGGCGTCGGCCCGGACCTTGTCCAGGCCCGCGAGGATGCTGTCCAGCTGATCGGGATTGGCGAGATAGCTCAGGATGGCCGACCAGAACGCCGCGTTCATCTTGCTCGGCATGTTGTCCGAGGCATCGAAGACGGCGATGTCCGCCGAGGTGAGGATCTGCGCCGCGTTCTTGCTGAGCGCATCCGGGTAGTCCGCGATGGGCACGGCCCGGTTCGGGGAGATACCGTCCGCCGCCTTCACCCAGAAGTCCTGCGCGTCGGAGGTGGTGATGTACTTGATGAACGTCGCGGCCTGCGGCGTGTTCTTGAACATGCCGACCAGGTCCCCGGCAATCTCCACGCCCTTGCCGTACTTCGGGTCGATGGGCGGGAAGCTGAAGAAGTTGAAGTCATCAACCGGCTTCAGGTCCGGAAACTGCTTCTGGATGAAGCTCTGGATGAACGTGGCCTGCAGGAAGTAGTAGGCCTGCGGCGGATTCTGGAACAGCGGCGTGAACGCGCTGCCGAAGTTCGTGGACAGCTCGTACTGCGTGCCGCCGTAGGTCATCTTCGGATCGGCCACGATCCTGCCCCAGGTCTGCCAGGCGGCCTTCACCTCGGGAGACGTCCAGGCGAGCTTTCCCTCGTACCACTGGCGGTACTTGTCCGGCCCGTACATGCGCAGGAAGATGACCTCCAGCCAGTCCGTGCCGGCCCAGCCACTGGCCGCTCCGCTCTCGACGCCCACGGACCACGGCGTGGTACCCTTGGCCGCGATGGCCTGGGAGCTCGACATCAGGTCGTTGAATGTCTTGGGGGGAACGGAAACGCCGGCCGCCGCGAGGTTCTTCGGGTCGTACCAGACCAGGCCCTTGAGGGATGCCTTGGCGAACACCCCTACCAGCTTCCCGTCCACGCTCCCGAGATCCATCCAGCCCTGGGCGTAGTTCTTCTTCATGGCGGCCATGTCCAGCACGCCGGAAAGGTCGATCATCTTGCCCTGGCGCGCGAACTCCGCCATCTTCCCCGGGCCCGGGAGGGCGCCGATGTCCGGCGGGTTGCCCGCGGCGACGCGCGTGGTGAGAACCGCGTCCAGATCCCGCGTTCCTTCGAACTCGACCTTGATTCCCGTGGCGTCGCTGAAGGGCTTCACCATGGAGTTGAAGATGTCCAGCTCCCCGCCGCCCCACACGGCGAGGACCGACACGGACCCTCCGACCTTGGCGCCGGCGCCCTCCTTCGTCCCCGAGGCGAACACGAGGACACCGGAGGCCGCGAGCAGCACCAGAATAGCCGCGGCTCTTTTCATAGGCATACTCCTCCTTCACGTAGAGTGTAACTAACAAGAGTTACTAACGCACACTATCATTGGGCCGGCCAGGAAGCAAGGGTTATTTCTCATATTTCAGTTGGGCCGGGAGGCGGCGGAGAGATGCTGCGCCGACCCTCAGGAGGGGATCCGTGCGCCGGGGATGGAGCCGAGCAGCTCCCGCGTGTAGGCGTTTGCCGGGTTCCTGTAGATATCTTCCGAGCCGGCCATCTCCACCACGCGCCCGTTCTTCATGACGGCAACACGGTCCGACATGTGCCGGACCACCGAAAGATCGTGAGAAACGAACACCATGGCAAGGCCGTATTCCTGCTGGAGGTCCAGGAGGAGGTTCAGGATCTGCGCCTGGATGGAGACGTCCAGCGCGCTCACCGGCTCGTCGCAGACGAGGATGCGCGGCTTCAGCGCGAGAGCCCGGGCAATCGCCACCCGCTGGCGCTGTCCGCCGGAAAGCTCGTGGGGGTAGCGCTCGGCGGACGCCCGCGGGAGACCCACGGTGTCCAGGAGATCGGCCACACGGTCGCGTCGCTGCCGGGCCGGCCACGACGTCTGGATGACCAGCGGTTCCTCGATGATGACGCCCACCGGCAGCCGCGGGTTCAGGGAGTCGGCAGGATCCTGGAAGATCATCTGAGCTGCCCGGCGCAAGGCGCCCAGCCGTCGCTCGGAAAGCCGGCCGATGTCCTGCCCCTGGAACAGCACCTGCCCCCGGGTGGGGCGGTACAGCCTCACGAGGCACCGGCACAGGGTACTCTTGCCGCTGCCGGTCTCCCCGACGATTCCCAGCGTCTCCTCGGCTCCCACGGACAGGCTCACGTCCACGAGCGCGTGCACCCGGTAGCGCCCGGTGAACCGGGTCTGCGCGAAATCGACGCACAGGCCGCGCGTCTCGAACACCGGGGGCACCTCAGCGACGGGCGGGGTGCCGCTCATGGCGCGGCCTTGATGCAGCGCACCAGGCGGCCCTGAACCGGCCCGAGCGCGACGGGGGCCGCGCGGCAGGAGGCGTCCGCCAGCGGGCAGCGGTCCGCGAACCGGCAGTGCGCCGGGTAGTCGCTCGGTGCCGGGACCGCGCCGGGGATGGAACGAAGCCTCGATCGCGGCGTCGAGTCGAGCCGCGGCGCACAGGCAAGCAGACCCCGGGTGTAGGGATGCAGCGGCCTCTGCAGGACCTCCGTCGCGGCGCCGTGCTCCACCACCTGTCCCGCGTACATCACCACCACCCGGTCGGCGATCTCCGATACCACCGCCATGTCGTGCGTGATGTACAGCATGCCCATCCCGTGCTCGGCGCGCAGGCGCGCCAGCAGGC
Organism: Spirochaetia bacterium; assembly: GCA_035686185.1. Classification (GTDB taxonomy): domain Bacteria; phylum Spirochaetota; class Spirochaetia; order SZUA-6; family Fen-1364; genus Fen-1364. Next base: position 5,161 of record DASRZR010000255.1, read on the forward strand.
GCAGGATCTGAGCCTGGACCGTGACGTCCAGCGCGGTGGTGGGCTCGTCCGCGATCAGGAGGCGCGGCCGGCCCGCCAGTGCCATTGCGATCATGACGCGCTGACGCATCCCGCCGGAGAGCTGAAACGGGTAGCTGCGGCCCCGGCGGTCAGGCTCCGGGAACTCCGCCTCCTCCAGGAGACGATCGGCCTCCGCGCCGCGGCCCGCGGCCGGTACGTCCGGCCGATGCAGGCGCAGGACCTCCACCACCTGGTCACGGGCGGTGTGCACCGGGTTCAGGGACGTCATGGGCTCCTGGAAGATCATGGAGATCTCCCCGCCCCGAATGCCGTACATTTCCGCGAGCGGCAGGGAGAGGACGTCCCGCCCGTCCAGTTTCACGGAGCCGCGGAGCACCGTGCCGGCGGGCCGGGGCAGCAGCCGCATGATGGCGCCGGCGGTCACGCTCTTGCCGCAGCCGGACTCTCCCACCAGGGACACGGTCTGCCCGGCGGAGACAGTGAAGGAGACTTCCGACGTCACCGCCGTCGTGGTCCGCCCGCTGGAGAACCCCACGGAGAGGTCCGTCACCTCCAGCAGCGGCCGGCCCGTTGCCGCCGGAGCAACCGTCATTTCACCTGGCCCTTGTACGTGTCATCACGGAAGATCCGCGGCGCATAGGACCGGCCGGCGCGCTGCGCGTCCGTCACTTCCTTCTGGATGTCGGGATCGATCCAGAAGTAGCCCACGTAGCCGGTGGTGCCGGAGAACGGATCGTAGAAGTTGTCGTGGTATTTCTGGGAGAGCCACTTCGGGAACCGGATCCACTTCCACGCGGCGCCGCGCCAGTAAGGCACGTAGTAGCTGGGGATCACCAGCGCCTCCTGGTCCACCTTGCGCTGGATCTCCCGGCTGAGGGCCGCCTTCTTCGCAATGTCGCTCTCCGCGCGGAAGCTCTCCACCAGCCGGTCCATGTCCTTGTCCGCGTAGCCCCAGAAGTTGTTCGTCTGCGGCTTGTTCGCGTTCGCCGAATCGAAGTACTGCCAGTAGTCGTCATACAGGCCCGTGGACATTGCGCCCCACCACGCCTGGTACTTCTTCTCCAGCACCGCCGTGAAGCTTCCCTGCTGCATGAGCTTCAGCTCGATGTCCACGCCGGCCTTCACGGCTTCCTGCTTGAGCACGGACAGGCGCTCCGTGTGGTTCGGG
>DASRZR010000256.1:0-16431 GCA_035686185.1 Spirochaetia bacterium
TACGCGGCGTTTGCCGGCTGGCAGAAGGACGCGCGCCTCCGCAAGTGGAACCTGTGGGGCTACATCGACGCCCGGGACGTGGCCCAGGGCGTGCGCCTGGCGTTGGAGAAGCCGGCGGACGCCGCGGCGCACCTCATGCTGGCCGCTGCGGACACGGTGATGAAGCGGCCCAGCCGGGAGCTGATGGCGGAGGTCTATCCCCAGGTCCCGATCCGCAAGACACTCGGGGAGCACGAGACGCTCCTGTCCATCGACCGGGCCCGCGCCGTTCTGGGGTATGAGCCGAAGTGGTCGTGGCGGGACGCCAGGTAGCGAGCGCCGAGCGGGCGGCTACCGCATCACCGACGGCGGCGTCGGGACGAGGTCCGTGACCTCGATGGCGTCGCGGCGCGTTGAATGATACATTCGCACGCGGAGGCGATGGGAATGAAGGTGCTGTTCATCGGCGGTACGGGGACCATCAGCTCGGGGGTGTCGCCGCTGGTCATCGAGCGCGGCCACGAGCTGTTCCTTCTGAACCGCGGGAAGAGGGCCGAGCTGACACCCCGGGGCGCGCGCCAGATCGTGGCCGACGCGCGGGACCCGGCGTCGGTGCGCGCGGCGCTGGGAACGCAGTCCTTCGACGTGGTGGTGGACTGGCTGGTCTTCACGCCGGACCAGCTGGAGGCGGACATCGAGCTGTTTCGCGGCCGCGCGGGCCAGTACGTGTTCATCAGCTCGGCGAGCGCCTACCAGAAGCCGCCGTCCAGCTTTCCTATCACGGAGTCCACGCCGCTTGCCAACCGGTTCTGGAAGTACTCCCGGGAGAAGATCGCCTGCGAGCTGCGGCTCCAGCAGGAGATGCGGGACACGCAGTTTCCCGCCACCATCGTGCGTCCCTCCCACACCTACGGCCTGACATCGATCCCGTTGGGCTACCAGAGCGGGCCGAGCGCTCCCTGGTCCACCGTGGACCGCATGCGCCGCGGAAAGAAGGTGATCGTTCACGGGGACGGCACTTCCCTCTGGACCATGACGCACAACACGGACTTCGCGCGGGCGTTCGTGGCGGTGCTCGGCAACCAGCGCGCCATGGGTCACGCCGTGCACATCACCTCCGACGAAGTCCTCACCTGGGACCAGATCTACCAGGACATCGCGAAGGCCGCGGGGACCGAGGCGAAGATCGTGCACGTGCCGTCCGACTTCATTGCCGCCTTCGACCCGGAAGCCGGCGACTCCCTGCGGGGTGACAAGGCGCACTGCGCCGCGTTCGACACCACCAAGATCAAGAGCCTGGCGCCCGGGTGGGCCGCCACGGTGACGTTTGCCGAGGGCGTGCGGCGTTCCGTGGAGTGGTTCGACGCCCACAAGGAGCTGCAGCAGATCGACCCGGCGTTCAACGATCGCGCGGACCGGATCCTGGCGGCGTACGAGTCCGCCGGGAAAGCCGCGCCGGCCGCCGGCTGACCGCGCCCGGCCCGGGATCCGCGGGCAAGGCCCCGGTTTCCCGAAGCCGTTCCAGCTCCCGGCGCTCCCGTTCCATCGCCTTGAGGTACAGGCCGCGGAAGTCCTCGTGCCACACCGCGTCGTGCTGGCCGTCCGCGGAAAGCTCCACCTGCACGCGCAGCTCCGCGTCCTGCCACTCGGGATCCCGCTCGATGCGCCTCTTCTCCTCCGTGGCCAGACGCAGGCGGTGCCGGTAGGCCAGCCACGTGAGGTGGCTCTTCACCTGCCACAGGCCGAGGTCCTTCTCCAGCCGTCGGACGGCGAAATCGAAATCGATCCAGGGCCCCAGGCCCTGCAGCCAGCGACGCAGCCGCTGCTCGGTGTCATCCAGGTAGCGCGCGGCCGCGGCGCGGTCCGAAAGGCTTTCCCAGTGCCGCCGGATCCCGAGGAAATCGAAGACCGGCTCCCGCCGCGATTCCACACGCGCCTCAGAAGCTGTACCGGGCGTGGAGGAAGACCTCGTCCTGGCCGTTCAACGCCCCGTACAGCGTGGAGCGCGTGGCCTGGACCAGGTGCGCCCCGACGGCCAGCTCCGCGTTGTCCATGGGATAGAAGGTGACAGACGGAGCGGCGAGGATCGCATAGTTATGAGGCACGTCCTTCCAGTCCCCCACTTCCACCATGAGGTTCAAGGGAGAAATCTTCACCTTCTCATCCCGCACGCGCCAGTCCAGCCCGGCGGAGAGGTAGTCGTGCAGCGCGTCAGAACCCGCCTCCTGGAAGAGCCCGTGAACGAACTGGGCGTTGACATAGACGTTTCCGGGAAACGTGTAGTCTCCCCCCACCACGTACTTCACGTACGGGGTGCTCGCCAGCGCCGTGGAGGTTGAGACCCCGCCCCCGATGCCGGTGGTGTCCGTGCTCATCGCCACGCGGGAAGGCAGGAACAGCGCGGCTTCCGCCCACACGCCCACGCCCTGGAGGGAACCGGCGAGGTCCGCGCCGAACACCTGCTGCCGCGGATACACGAGGTCGGCGGTCATTCCCGTGGCGGCGATCTTCACGCTGTCCGCAACCGGCAGGCTCTGCCTCCCGTAGAGGTACGACACAGAGACGTCATAGCCGAGCAGGTTGGCCTTGACCCGGACGCCCGCCGTGATGCGGTCCGCCAGGGAGAGCGGGGCAAGCGTCACCGAGGTCGTGGCCGGGTCCAGCGGCATGAGCGCGGTCTGCCACGGCCCGGTGGGAAGCACCGCCGGAGTGAACTGGGCCACGGCAAGCCCGGTGATCGCCACGCCCCCGGCGTACACCGTGAGCTGGGCGCCATCCGACCCGAGGTGCCGGCCGAAGTCCCAGGGGTCACTCAGGTCCAGCGCGTTCACGTTGTCCGTGGGGTTCAGCTTGTCCGCCGTCCCCCACGCAATGCGCTGCCGGCCTACCTTCAGGTCCACGAAGTCGAACAGGAAGCCGTGCAGCTCGAAGTACGCCTCCCGAAGGTCGAGGGACACCGGGGCCGTGCCCGTGGTGGAGAAGAGGGCGGAAGCGGAGGCAAGGGAGGAGGGAGCCAGGCCGGCGGAACGCACCCAGGCCTCCCCGTGGAACCGGGCGGCATCCGTGGGACGCGCATCCGCCGTCACCTCCAGGCGATACTCCTCGAACGTGAGCTGGGGGCTGGCATCCGTGGACGCCCGGTCATCGGCAGACACGGCCCCGCCGATGTCGAGCTTCCCAGGCGCCGCCTCCGGCTGATCGTCGGCCCAGGAGAACGGGCCCATGCCCAGGGCCAGCACGCCCAGCACGGCAAGAACCGTCGGTCCTTTCACGGCGCGCCTCCTACTGGCTGAGAGAGCGCTCGGTGAGCTTGTCGTCACTGATCCCGGAGTCCAGCTTCAGGTCGGACACCCGCATCTGCGTGGTGTGCTGTTTCTTCTTGTCCTCCATTGTGGTGGTCATGGCCACCCAGTAGCCCTGGACCTGTTTCAGGTCCGTGCGCGTCATCACCTTGGCAAGGGTGCCCGCGCGGTCGTACATCTCCGCCCGCACGGGGTAGAAGCCGTCGTTCTGGATCGTGGCGATCTGCCGGGAGTAGTCCGAGGTGCGGCCCGGCTTCGGTGTCAGCTCGAGCACGGTCATCTCCGCGTCCCGGCTCTTGATGACGGCCACCCACTTGTCGGACCACTTCACCGCCTCCAGGTCGTCATAGGTGAAGTCCGTCCCGGCGAAGTTCGTGTTCTTCACGGACGTGGCGATCCGGCGCACCTTGGCAAAGGCCGGCAGGTACAGGTACTGCAGGTCCCCCGGCAGGGACAGGAACGCGATGCCGCGCTGGTCCGCCGGCGCGGTGAACCGCACCAGGCGCCGGTCCCGCCCCTTCTGCAGCATCACCATCTCCCGGCTCTTCTGCGTCCCGTCCTTGTCGATGAGCACGAGGTGGCAGGTGTAGCTCTGGTCCTTCGGACCGTTGATGGCGTCATCCACCCGGTCCAGGATCTGGGCTGCCGTCAGGTCCTGCGCCAGGGCCGGAATGCCGGCCCCTGCCAGGAGCAGGCTGGCGGTCATGGCGATCAGCACGAGCTTGGTCTTCATACGCATGTCTCCTTCACGCGGTGGCGTGATGCGAAGGCTCCGCCGGGTGCTGCCTCTGCCACCGGCGGCCCATGAACGCGGACGGCGCGCTCAGGATCAGCGCCGGCAGCAGCGTCAGCGCGCCGGCCCCGCTCCCTATCATCGCGATGGCGGTCATGATCCCGAACTGCTTCAGCGGGAGCAGGTTGGCGAACAACAGGGCGATGAACCCCATCGTGACCGCCAGCACGTTGATGATGATGGCGAGGCCGGTGGTCTGGATGGTCTTTGTCACGGCCTCCCCGGCCGTGGCGGAACCCTGGTAGTAGGTGGTGAACCGTACGCTGAAATGGATGGAGTAATCGATGCCGATGCCAAGGGCGATGGCGCCCACCAGCACGGTGGCGATGTTGAGGGGGATGCCGGTGAATCCCATGATGCCGAACATCAGGACCACGGCCAGCACGATGGGGGCCAGCCCCATGAGCCCGCCGCGCCAGGACCGGAGCTTCACCGCCAGCAGCAGGAAGATGAACACCACGGCGATGACAAGGCTTTCCGCCTGGCTCTCCATCACGCTCCTGTCCAGGTGCCACGAGATCAGCGGCATGCCGGTGTAGTGGACGGTGAACCGGATGGGCTCGGGCGCCGGCCCCGTGCCGGCCGCGGCGAGGCCCTTGAACAGGCTGACCGGCACGGCCGCGGAAGCCTGGGAGAGGTCGGCGAGCACGCCGCCCAGCTCGGATCGGAAATCCTTGTTCGCCGCAAGATCCGGGGGCAGCAGGGGCCGCAGTCGGGCCAGCGCATCCGCCGGGTCCGGCGCAGGCCAGGCGTCACGGTAGAGCGCGATGAAGGCAGCCGCGGCCGCGGGGTCCAGCCCCGCGCTCGCTGTCCGCTTGGCAACCAGCCAGCCGATCTCTTCCGCGGCCCTCCGGGTCCGGTAGTCCGTCACCGCGCGGCGATCCGCCGGGGAGAGTGATGCCATCTGGACCGGGACCAGCTCCTGTCCCATCGCACCGATGTACGCGTCCAGGGAAGAGATCATGCCTTTCAGCCGGGCGTTGTCCAGCAGGCCCACCATGGCCGTGATCTGGCCCTCGTCCCGGTTGTCGTTCACGAGGCCCTTCACCATGTCCTGGCCTTCCAGCATGAACAGGAGGTTCGACACCTTTGCCCGGTCGTCCGGGACCGTCTTGTACGCGTCAATCAGGTCGTTCATCTCCGCGACCAGGTCCGCGAGGGAGAGCGCGTTGCTGGCGAGGTGCCGTCCGGCGATGAAGCGCTCCAGGCGAAGCTGCTCCTTCAGGACGAACGGGTTGGCGAGGTCACCGGTGAAGTCGACGCTCAGCGGACGCGAGCCGCCGAAGTCGCGCTGCAGGAGCGCCTCCGTGACGCGCAAGGGGTTGTTGCGGTCCAGGAAGGTGGTGAACTCCGACTCCCGTGTGATGAGCGGGATCCCGGCAATGGCGGCCACCAGCACCATTCCCCCGGCCGCCAGGATGGCGCGCCGATGATTCACCACGATCCCGGCCCACCGCGTCATTGCCCTCTGGATGAGCCGCCCCTCCCGGGGCGCCGAGCGGGGCGGCCGCACCCTGAGGGAAGCCAGGACCGCGGGGACGAACAGGATGGAGACGAGGAGGGAAAAGAGCACGCCGATGGAGGCGAAGATCCCGAAGTCACGGATCGTGGTGAGGTAGGAGCCGGTGATGAAGGAGGCGAAGCCGAGCACGATGGTGAGCGCGGCGAGCACGACGCGGACCCCCACCTCCCGGAAGGCCGCCTTGGACTCATCGCCCCGGTTGCCGTAGCGGCGGAGGTCCTCGTCGAACTTGCTCAGGATGTGGATACATGGCGCCGTGCCGATTGCCATGAGCAGGGCCGGGATGATGTCCGAGACCAGCGTGAGCGGCACCCTCACGAGGGACATGAAGCCCAGGGTCCAGATCGTGCTCATGAGCACGGCCCCGAGGGGAACGAGCACGCCGCGAAGCGTTCCGAAGGCGAGGAACAGAGTCAGGACGATCAGGATGGACACGACCGGGATGAGCATTCCCAGGTCATGGAAGATGACGGAGCTGAACTCCGCGGCCAGCATCGGGTTCCCGCCGAAGTACACCTTCTCCGACACGCCGGCTCCCGAAGCAGCGGCCTTCAGCCGGTCCACGATGGCCCCCGCGTTCGTCCCGGAGCGTATCTGGCAGACCACGAGCGTGGTGCGGCCGTCCTCTGACACGAGGCCGCCCCGGTACCTCTCGTTTCCCATGACCGTGTTCCTGAGTGCCTGGATCTCCTCCGGGGTGGACGGCGGGCTGCCGGGCTCGAACAGCCTCCCGATCTCGATTCCGCCGTCCGGCGCCTTGCGAATGTCCATGGTGTTGGCAAGGCTCAGGACCGTGGAGACGCCCTCCACGCCCTGGAAGGCCAGCGTCAGGCGATCGATGTCCCGCAGGGCGCCCGCGGTGAAGACGTCCGGGGATTCCATGGCCGCCACCACCACGTCGTTCTGGCTGAACGTGTCACCGAGGTGGTTGAACAGCCGCACGGCGGCGTCCTCTTTCGGAAGGTAGCTCGTGGCGTCACTGTTGACCTTCAGGTCCTTGATCCAGAACGCAAAGAAAGCGGTCAGGACGAGGAACGCGATGATGAGAGGCACGCGGAAGCGGAAGGCGAAGTCCGTGAGGCGCTTCATGGTCACCTTTTCAGAAGCCCGTTGAAGACAACGCCCAGGAGGGAGTCCAGGGTCTGCTCCGTGTCGTAGGGCTGGGGGGTGGCGGAGAGCGGATACTCGAAGGCACGGAAGGCTGTCACCATCACGGTGGCGGTGACGGGGATGTCCTGGATTGCGAACCGTCCCTCCGTCACTCCCTGCTGGAGGATCTGCGAGATGATGCGGACCTCGTCCGGGTCGAACATCTGGTGGATCCTCAGCAGCAGCTCGTAGCGCTCCGTGGTGGCCTCCATGAATGCCAGGTGCTGGTTCACCTTGCGGCGGTAGATCTCCGTCCGCTTCAGGATGTACGCGCGCAGCTTGCCTTCCGGGGTGGGTTCCGCTTCGATGGCCTTCAGGAACTCCTCCCGAAGCTCCCCGACCTCTGTCTTGAACACCTCGAGGAAGATGTCCTCCTTGCTCGTGAAGTAGTGGTAGAGCGAGCTCTTCCCCATGCGCAGCGCCTTGGCGATATCGCTCATCGTCGTCTTCCCGAACCCGAACTGCTGGATGACCTTCACCGCCGCCTGGACGACGGAGGCCTTCTGGTCGTCATACGTCTTGCCGTACATAGGCTGTCTCCATGGTTCGACCAAAACGGACTTTTGGTCGAACGTTCTAATAGTCGAAATTAGCTCGAAGAATTGGCGTTGTCAAGCTGCTCCTTGAACGTCTCGGAGCCGAGGCCGTATACTCCGCCGCAAATGGCAGACACCGGTCCGGCACTTTCGTTCTCCTGTGAAGGGGCGACCGCCCTCGTGACCGGCGCCTCCCGCGGACTGGGGCGCGCCATCGCGCAGGCGCTCGCCCGCTCCGGCGCCAGCGTGGTCCTCGTGGCGCGTGACGCGCGCGGCCTCGAGGAAACGGGAGAGGGGCTGGCGTCCCTCCTGAAGCCCGGCGCCCGAAGTCTCGCGCTGCCGGCGGACATATCGGCGGAATCGTTTCCGGAGGAGCTCCAGGGATTCCTGCGTCGCGCCGGCGCTGTGCCGGACATCCTCGTGAACAACGCCGCCTCCCAGGGTCCCATCGGGCCGTTCTGGGAGACCGACTGGAACGAATGGTCCGGGTCATTCGCGCTGAACGCGTTCGCGCCCGTCCGGCTGTGCCGGCTTCTTCTTCCGGGCATGATCGAGCGCGGATGGGGCAAGATCGTCACGCTGTCCGGCGGCGGGGCCACCGGGCCCCGACCGCGGTTCACCGCCTACGGCGCGGCAAAGACCCTGCTCGTGCGGTTTACCGAGACGCTGGCCGAAGAGCTGAAGCCGCACCACGTGGACGCCAACGCCGTGGCCCCGGGCGCGATGGCGAGCGCGATGACGGAGGCCATCCTGGCAGCGGGTCCGTCCCTTGCAGGAGAGAAGGAGTTCGAATCCGCCCGCAAGCTTTCCGCCGGCACGGAGGCGGTGACCGCGCGCGCGGCGCGCCTCTGCGCGTTCCTGGCGTCACACGACTCGGACGGAGTCACCGGCCGGCTCGTGAGCGCGGCCTGGGACCCGTGGGAGACTCTGGCCGCCCGGCGCGCGGACCTTGCCGCGACGGACGTGTACACGCTTCGGCGGATCGTTCCGTCCGAGCGAGGCCTGGACTGGGGGCAGACATGAACGTGGGAATAGTCGGGTGCGGGCTCATCGGGCAGAAGCGGGCGCGGGCGCTTGCCGGAGGCACGCTCACGGCCTGCGCGGACCTCGAGCCCCGACGGGCGCAGCAGCTTGCCTCGCAGCACGCCGGCTGCCGGGCAGCCGGTTCGTGGTCCGAGCTGGTCCGGCTTGCGGAAGTGGAAATGGTGGTGGTGGCCACGGCTCATGACTCGCTGGCGGAGATCACCACGGAGGCGCTTCGCGCCGGCAAGCACGTGCTGGTGGAAAAGCCGGCCGGCCGCTCGGTCTCGGAGCTGGAGAGAGTGATCGAGGAGGAGCGCGGCTCGGGTCGGCACGTGCGGGTGGGATTCAACCACCGCTACCACCGCGCCTTCCGCAAGGCGTTCCAGATCGTGAGGGAAGGCTCCCTCGGGCCGCTGCTGTTCGTGCGCGCGCGCTACGGCCACGGAGGCCGGGTCGGGTACGACCGGGAGTGGAGGGCCCAGCGGGAGAAGTCAGGAGGCGGCGAGCTGATCGACCAGGGCGTACACCTCATCGACCTGGCCCGGTGCTTCCTCGGGGAGTTCCCGCACGTCCAGGGCTTTGCGCCGACGTACTTCTGGGACATGGAAGTGGAGGACAACGGGTTCCTCCTGCTGAGAACGGCCGCCCGGCAGACGGCGTTCCTCCACGCAAGCTGCACGGAGTGGAAGAACCTGTTCTCCTTCGAGGTCTACGGCAAGGTGGGAAAGCTCGAGGTCTCGGGGCTGGGCGGAAGCTACGGCGTGGAGCGCCTGGCGTGGTATCGGATGAGCCCCGAGATGGGTCCCCCGGAAACGACGATCTGGGAATACCCGATGGCGGATGACTCCTGGGAACAGGAGATGGCGGAGTTCCAGGAGGACATCCGCCGGGACCGGACGCCGTCCGCGGGTCTCACCGACGCGAAGGCCGCCCTGCAGGTGATCCAGGAAGTATATCGGGAAACGGAGAGGACCTGATGGCGATGAGCAAGGGGCCGGCCCGGACTGCCCTGGCGCCGGCAGAGGTCGAGCGGCGGCGTGCCGCGTTCCGGGCGCTTCACGCCTCCGGCTGCTTCGTCATCCCCAACCCGTGGGACGTCGGCAGCGCGCGCGCCCTGGCATCCCTGGGGTTCAAGGCGCTTGCCACCACCAGCGCCGGCTTCGCGTGGACGCGGGGGCGCCGGGACCACCGCGGGCCGGGCCGGGAGCAGGTGCTTGCGCACATCCGCGAGATGGTGGAAGCAACCAGCCTGCCGCTGAACGCCGACTTCCGGGACGGCTACGCTGACAGGCCGGAAGGGGTGGCGGAGAGCGTCAGACTCTGCGTGGCCACCGGCGTGGCGGGCCTCTCCATAGAGGATGACTCCGGCAACCCCGACCGGCGGCTGTACGACTTGCCGCAGGCCGTGGAGCGGCTGAAGGCGGCGCGGGCCGCCATCGATGCGGCCGGCGGCGGCGTGCTCCTCACCGCGCGCTCGGAATGCTTCCTCACCGGCCACCCGGATCCCCTCGCGGAATCCCTGCGCCGGCTTTCCGCCTACGCCGAGGCGGGAGCGGACGTGCTGTACGCCCCCGGTCCGAAGCGACGGGAAGAGATCGCAGCCATCGTGAAGGCGGCTGCGCCGAAGCCGGTGAACGTCATCGTGAGCACCGCCGTCGGTCTGAGCGTACGGGACCTCGCGGAGATGGGGGTACGTCGGATCAGCGTGGGCTCCGCGCTCGCGCGAACGGCCTGGACCGGCTTCCTGCATGCCGCTTCCCTCATCGCCGGTGAAGGCTCTTTCGAGGCGTTCGGAAGCGCCGTGAGCTTTGCCGACATGGAGAAGCTGTTCGAAGGCGACTGACCCGCTTCTACGCCAGCCACTGCCGGCGCCCGGACATCTCCTGCGCCTGCTGCATCACGAAATCGCGCTGGGCCTGGGCTTCCATCATGAACGCCTCGGCGGCGATGCGTCTTCCTTCCGCGGTGGGTGGTCCGGCGGAGGCGGCCTGGATGATGTCCTCTGCCGCCCGCAGGGTGCCGAGGGAATCGGCCGCGTGGCTGGCCTGCAGGGGAGACGGCCCCACAGGCGCCGGCGGCCACTGTGGCGGTTTCAGGAGACGTCCGTCCCGGGTCATGAGCGTGGAGAGCAACTGCGTGCTCAGGCGCCGCGCCTGCAGGGCCTCCTGCGCCTGGACGGTGACATCCGGGCGGGCACCGAAGAACCCCGGCGCGGCGCGCGGTGATACCGGGCGACCGGCAAACACGCCCGGCCCGGCTCCGACGGGACTGACCGAGTCAGCCATGGTCGTTCCCCTCCCCCTCCAAAGATAGCATTCATGCGTCGGCTGCGTCTGCCAGCCCGGGCGGGTGCGCGCGCATAGGCCGGGCCTCCATGGCACCGTCGCCGCGGCGCGGTGAAGGAGCGCGCCTCGCGATCGCATGCGTAGAAAACGCTTGATTCCTCAGCAAATAGGTGATAGAACTACGATTATCGTAGCCCTTAGGGCTGTTTTGATCGATTTTCGTAGGGAGGTGGTCGAATGAAGATCGGCTGCGTCAAGGAAATCAAGAAGCACGAGTATCGCGTGGGCATGACTCCCCACTGCGTCCGGTCCTACGTTGCGCACGGGCACCAGGTGATGATCCAGGTCGGGGCCGGCACGGACGCGGGGTTCGAGGACTCCGAGTACGAGAAGGCCGGGGCGAAGATCGTCACGGACAGGAAGAAGATCTTCTCGGACGCGGACATGATCATCAAGGTGAAGGAGCCGCAGCCGGAAGAGTACCCCCTGCTGCGGGAGGGCCAGGTCCTGTTCACGTACCTTCACCTTGCGGCGGACGAGCAGCAGACGCGCGCGCTCCTGGGCCGCAAGATCAAGGGCGTGGCCTACGAGACGATCCGGCTGGCGGACGGCACGCTGCCGTGCCTGAAGCCCATGAGCGAGATCGCGGGCCGGCTCAGCGTCCAGGAGGGCGCGAAGTACCTGGAGAAGCCGTTCGGCGGTCGCGGCGTGCTGCTGGGCGGCGTGCCGGGCGTGGCGCGCGGCCGGGTGGGCATACTCGGCGGCGGCGTTGTAGGCATCAACGCGGCCAAGGTGGCGGTGGGCTTCGGCGCCGACGTCACGGTGCTGGACCTGAACCCGAACCGCCTGGCCTACCTGGACGACATCTTCCGGGGAGAGCTTGCCACCCTGTACTCCACGGAGAAGAACATCCAGACCGTGGTGGAGGAGAGCGACCTGATCATCGGCGCGGTCCTGATCCCCGGCACGCAGGCGCCGAAGCTCATCCGTCGAGAGCACCTGAAGCTGATGAAGAAGCGCTCCGTCATCGTGGACGTGGCCGTGGACCAGGGGGGCTGCGTGGAGACCACCCGGCCCACGACGCACGATGACCCGGTGTACGAGGTGGACGGCGTCGTGCACTACTGCGTGGCGAACATGCCGGGGGCCGTGGCGCTCACCAGCACGCTGGCGCTCACCAGCAGCACGCTGTCGTACGGCCTGAAGATCGCCGACCTGGGGCTGGAGGAGGCGTGCCGCCGCAATGCGGACCTGATGGAAGGCCTCAACCTCTACGAAGGCGCCTGCACGTACAACGGGGTGGCACAGGCCTTCAACCTTGCCTACACCGACGCCCGCACGCTACTGTAGGAGGCCATGCAGCCGGACGACACGGACTGGAGGATCATCTCTGTCCTGAAGACGGGCGACGTGCCGAACAACACCATCGCCCGCAAGCTCGGGGTATCCGAGGGAACCGTGAGGGCCCGCCTCAAGCGCCTGAAAGAGGCGGGCATCCTCCAGATCCGCGCGCTGATCAACCCCGACGTTCTCTCCAACAAGCAACTGGTGATCGTGGGCATCCGGGTGGCGGAGTCCAAGCTCCTGGAGCGCAAGGCAGAGGAGCTCTCCGGGCTGGAGAACGTGCTGTCCGTGTCCATCGCCTCCGGGCGCTACGACCTGATCGCGGAGGTGCTGGTGGATTCCAACCGCGGGCTCGTGCGGTTCCTCACGGAGGAGCTCTCTACCATAGAAGGGATCCTGGCCTCGGAGAGCTTCATCATGCTGAAAAGCTACAACAAGTACGTGTAGCAGGGACGGCAGATGAGCGACATCGAGACGCTTCGGAAGAACAACCGGGAGTGGGCGGCGCGCGTGACGGCGGCGGACCCGTCGTTCTTCCAGACTCTTTCCCGGCAGCAGAAGCCGCGCTACCTGTGGATCGGCTGCTCGGACAGCCGGGTGCCGGCCAACGAGATCGTGGGCCTCCAGCCCGGAGAGCTGTTCGTGCACCGCAACGTGTCCAACCTCGTGGTGCACACGGACCTGAACTGCCTGTCGGTGATCCAGTACGCGGTGGAAGTGCTGCGCGTCCGCCACGTCATCGTGTGCGGGCACTACGGCTGCGGCGGCATTGCCGCGGCGCACGCAAACAGCACGCTCGGGCTCATCGACAACTGGCTGCGCCACGCCCAGGACGTGGCGGCCAAGCATCGCGCGCTTCTGGACCGGCAGCCAGGCGAGGACGCGCGGCTTGCGCGCCTGTGCGAGCTGAACGTGATCGAGCAGGCGGCGAACGTGGCCCAGACCACGATCGTGCAGCAGGCATGGGCGCGGGGGCAGGAGCTCACCGTGCACGGCTGGATCTACGCCCTGACGGACGGGCTGCTGAGGGACCTGGGCGTGGAGATCTCTTCCGGCCGGGAGCTCGCCCCCGTCTGCGAGCGGGCCATCGCGGCGTTGTAGACCGGCGAGCACCCGTTCGGCCGCCGGCTGCCCTTCTACCGGAAATCGCGGCTGGCCGGTGCCGCGTGCGCGATCCCGGAGGAAGGGTCCGGCGTCGAGGCGAACTCCGGCCTCCAGAATGTTTCCGCGATGATGTGCACCACGCCGTCCGCCACCTGCAGCCGTCCCGTGACCCCCAGCAACCAGCTCGTCAGGATCACGGACCGGTATTCCTTGAATACCTTCTCCCATACCACGAGGTTTGCAAACCCCGTCTCGTCCTCCAGCGTCATGAACATCACCCCCGCCGCCGTGCCCGGCATCTGCCGACAGATGGCGCACCCGACAAGGGACACCTTCCGGCCGTGCTCCATGCGGGAGACCTCGGCGGCATCCGGCAGGCGCTGCTGATCGAGCCATGACCGGTACTGCTCCATCACGTGCCCGCGCGGGCTGGTATCCGACGCGTCGTAGTCCCACGTTATCTCCTCCGCCGGGCTGAGGGAGCGGAAGGCGGGGGTATGCTCCGGGTCGGAGATGAGCAGGTTCGTGGGCGTGGCGCCGGGTTCCCCTCCCGGGTCCGCCGGCTCCAGGACTCCCCACAGCGCGGGACGTCGCTCCGTGCCCACCGCGTCGAACGCTCCCACCTCCGCCAGCCGTTCCCGCGAATCACGGGGAAGCCGGCAGCCGGTGGTGAAATCGGCCAGCGTGGGCCGGCGCCCGGATGCCGCAACACCCTCGCGCCAGGCGCGGATCCGTTCCCAGTCCCCGGTGCCCAGCCCCTTGAGGTAGCGAAGACCGATGCGAACAGCGTAGTCGGCGCCGCCAGACGTGCGCTCCAGCGTGCATTCCCAATTGCTTGCCATGACGTCCATGGGCAGGAACATCACGCCGTGGCGCTTGGAGTCATCGATCACCGTGGCCGGTGAATAGAACCCGAACGGCCACGCGTTCAGCAGCGCGCAGGCGAACACGGCCGGGTGATGGTGCTTGACCCAGGCCGTGGCGTAGGCAATCAGGGCAAAGCTGGCCGCGTGGGACTCGGGAAACCCGTACTCCCCGAATCCCAGGATCTGGCTGAATACGCGCTCGGCGAACTCCGGTTCGATCCCCTTGGCCACCATGCGGGACACCAGGCGGTCATGGTGCTGCCCGATCCTTCCCCGTTGCTTCCAGGCCGCCATGTCCCGTCGGAGCTGGTCCGCTTCTCCCGGGGAATAGTCCGCGGCCACCACCGCGAGCTTCATCACCTGCTCCTGGAACAGCGGGATCCCCAGCGTCTTCTTCAGCACCGGCTCCAGGCACGCGTGCGGATAGCTGACCGGCTCCAGGCCGGCACGACGTCGCAGGTACGGGTGCACCATCCCGCCCGTGATGGGCCCGGGGCGGACCAGGCTCACCTCGATCACGAGGTCGTAGTAGGTGCGCGGTCTCAACCGGGGCAGCATCGCCATCTGCGCCCGGCTCTCAATCTGGAACACGCCCACCGTGTCGGCGCGGCAGGCCATGTCGAACACCCCCTCGTCTCCCGGCGGGATGGAAGCCAGGGAGACATCGGTGCCGTAGTGGGACTTCAGGAGACGGAACGCGTAGTCCAGGTGCGTGAGGGCGCCCAGCCCCAGGAGGTCCACCTTGAACAGGCCCATCGTCTCGATGTCGGTCTTGTCCCACTGAATGACCGTGCGGTCTTCCATGGTGGCGTTCTCTATCGGCACGATGGTGTCCACGGCTTCGCTGCCGAGCAGGAACCCCCCGGGGTGAATGGAGAGGTGGCGCGGAAAGCCCAGGATCTCTTCCGTGAGCTCCACGAGATCCGCCTGCAGGTTCCGGGGAAGCTCCACACCCGCTTCCCGGAACACGCCGGCAAGCTCTCCGTCCCAGTGGGGAAGGAGCCGGGCACACTGGCCCAGCGCAACCTCGGGGATCCCGAACGTCTTGCCCACGTCCCGGATGGCGGACCGCCGCCGATAGCGCACCACGTTGGCCACCATGGCGGCCCGGTCCCGGCCGTACCGGGCGTACATGTGCTGGATGACCTCTTCCCGGCGATCGTGCTCGATGTCCAGGTCGATGTCCGGCGGCTCGGCGCGCTCACGGGAAAGGAACCGTTCGAACAGAAGGTCCATCCTCACCGGGTCAACCGACGTGACTCCGAGGCAGTAGCAGACCACGGAGTTCGCCGCCGATCCGCGGCCCTGGCAGAGAATGCCGTTCTGCCGGCAATAGCGGACGAGCTCCCACATGGTGAGGAAGTACCCGCCGTAACCCAGCTCGTCGATGAGCGCGAGCTCCTTCTCCACCAGCGCGCGGGCGCCGTCCGGGATCTCGTCCCGGTAGCGCTCCCGGGCGCCTTCCCAGGTGAGGTGCCGCAGCCACGTCGAGGTGGTGAACCCCGGGGGCACCGACTCCTCGGGGTAGCGATACAAAAGCTCCTGGAAGGAGAACGCGCATCGGTCTGCAATCTCCACGGACGCTGCCAGAAGCGCGGGGCAGTCACGGTACAGTGCCGCCATCTCGCCGGCGCAGAGGAGCGCGTGCTGGTCATTCGGCCGGAGCCGGGTCCGCGCCTCCGCCAGCGTGGTGCGATGACGGATGCAGGTGAGCACGTCCTGGAGCTTCCGCCGTTCGGCGGCGTGGTACAGCACCTCCGTGGCGGCCACCAGCGGCAGGGAAAGGCGCGCCGCGGTCTCCCGCGTCTCCTTTTCCCGGCGCACGTCATCCGTCCACCGGTGTCGGCTTACCACCGCGTAGAGCCGGTCCCCGAATGCCTCCTTGATGAGCGCGAGCCCGGTGCGGGAGTCAGATGGCGGGCGCGCGTCGTTGGGCCACAGGGCAATCAGGCCTCCCGCGGCCTGCGCCACCTCCTGCCACGAAACAGCGCACTGGCCTTTGGGGCTTCGAAGGTGGCCGCGGGAGAGCAGGCCGCACAGAGACGCGTAGCCGGCGCGGTCCTGCGCGAGGAGGATGAGGGAGGAGCCGTCCTCCAGGGAAACCTGCGAGCCGGTGATGAGCCGGGCCCCGGTCTCCCGCGCGGCCTCGAAGGCGCGCACCATTCCGTACACGCCATTCCTGTCCGTGACCGCCACCGCGTACAGGCCGGATGCCGCCGCGGCGCGCACGAGCTCTTCCGGATGGCTTGCCCCCTCGAGGAAGGAGAAGTTGGACTTGCACCACAACGCCGCGTGCATGCCGTCTCAGTCCACCCACCCCTGGAGCCAGGCGGTAGCGGAGCGTTCGTCCGTGTACAGCCACAGCAGGCCTTCCCGCGAGCGCTGGTACCAGTAGGCCCGGCGGTAAGGCGCATCCAGGGAATCGGTTCCCCACCAGGACCCGGAAGCAAGCAGGGTGGTGACCGTGTCCGGTGGACGGTCGGCCCGCGCCAGGGGAGAAAAGAGGAGACGGCGGACTGCCGGCAGAG